>CAYJDZ010000066.1:0-7301 GCA_964368955.1 uncultured Mariniplasma sp. | reverse complement strand
AACTTGTTTATTAAACAATTTAAACCCTTATAAATACATAGCACATGTGCTAGATATTTTAGCAACCACTAAAGTTAATGAATTAGATTTAGGTCAGCTAATGCCCTACAGTAAAGAGATGGTATCTAAATTTCATATGAATCAGGAGCAATGACATCAAGTCAAAGTTCCTGTTTTTTTTTACGTCTGCTATTTGACGCTTACCTTGATTCAGATATCTTAAGATCCTTTATCTACAAGATGATATCAGTTAGTCCAACTGAAGTTGTCTATTGTGTTGCTGGAACGAAAAACTATTCAGATATAGAGTTTTCCGACAACCGTAGGAAGTTCTTAAAACTTAGACCTATTTATGGAGGAACTTATTTCAATCGGAAATATGACAAAACAATGGATTACAAAGTGATTATTATCTAATATGCTTATGCATTCAAGATAATAAACAAGCTCACTATATGTAACAAAAAAAGAAGCTAAATCACCTGGATCAAGTGAGATAGCTTCTTTTATGATTTTATTTTATAGTAATAAAATGTAAGAAGAATGATAAAATACAAAGCAACATACTAATAAAAGATTTACATTAACAAGCGATTATAACAGCAAAGGAAGTTTTGTTGAAATGCATTTCTCTTTGTGGCTTTTTTCTAATACTTATCCATATTAATCCATGAAGTTAAGATTTACTATTTGTAAGTATAAAAATTATTGTTGGTTTTGTTTATTTTCAATTTGGTTTAGTTTCTCAATAATTCCTTCTAACTCTTCGTCATAAAAATTCTTTTCTAGATATGCTCTAATACTCAATTTTACATTATCCACTTCTAACAAATTCCAAACTTCAATAAGATAGTTCAAATCACTTGATATCTCATCCCAACTCATATAGGAAAGATCTGGATCATACACTAATCTTTCAATTTGTTTAGTCAGTGTATATCTCAAGCTTTTTATTATTTCTATAGCAATTTCTTTATCTACCATCCTGGACACCTTGTTGGATCATCATCATGATGTTCCACCTCATATATGTATTTTGATATAACATCTTCACTACAATTATGAAACCTTAATATATCGATTGATTTTTCCAAAGAAGATTTATTGTCTATTTCTTTTCGTAATTCTAGACACTTTTCAAAATTATATTCTAGTGATTCCCAACAAGCCCAACCTTTTCCATTCAAATTCCATTCAATTTCTTTTATTAAGTGTTCTTCATACCTGAAGACAAGTTTATTTAATATTGGATTCATTAATCCATCTCCTCATCATAATCGTTTTCTCCACTAAATCCTGATATAATCAAAGCAAATGCAACTGGAATCATCACATTATCTGCAACACCAAAACCTGTCGCATCATCAGCAACTAAAACTATAAGCAAAATTACCCCAGTCACTATGTTTGCTACTCCTTGATTCATTCCAGAATCAAAATGTTGTCTACCATTTCCACCATCGTAAACATGATCATGAGTACCGTTTGGATTATGCCTTCTCCACCCAGGTCCCCCGTGCATTCTATTATCTGGAACCCATACTCTCCCCTTCGAATCCAACCATCCCTTTTCGTGAGTTTTACTACCTGGAGCAGGTACTTTCCGTCTTGCTTTATCGACGTTTTTAGCTCCTTCAAAGCCAGAACTCGCAGGTGGTGGGGATTCTTCATCAATCTTATCTCTATTATTGCGATCTACTTTTGACATCACATAATTACCAAAAACTGCAGGTCCATAATTCGAGATTATTGGAATTGGTAGATAACCAGAAATATCCATAAACATAACAGGATTATTATATGTATAGGCATAGGTATTGTGTCCTAAAATATTACCTGAATAACCTAGTATAGTATCTGAATTAATAAATCTTCCTATTTTTGGGTTGTAATATCTACTATTTAAATAATAGAATCCAGTTTCTTCATCAAAACGATATCCTCTATAGCGATATGGATTGATATCTCCTAATGATTGATTAGGTGTCTGATATACAATATTTCCCCATGCATCATATTTGTATTGTACCACTGTATTGCCACTGATATCAACTAGTTCTATGATATCTCCCTGGAGATTTTTAATGTAAAAATATTCGGTACCATTGTAGTTCATACTCAGCAAAGTGCCATCAACATCATAAGTGTAATAAATCGTATTGCTACCCCATGTTTCAACAAGAACTTTATCCCCATCGAGTGTGTAATTTGTTATGGTTGTTCCTGAGCATGTCCCTACAGTTTTTTGGGTTCTAATGCCTTGATCATTATACTTATATGAATCCGTTTCACAATATTGACCTCTTGATACAAGATTTCTACCATCCCAGTTTAAATAATCATTATAATAAGATGTTCTAGAATCAGTAATTTGGAGTAGATTTCCACTATTATCATATGAATAAGATTCATAATAACTGATTGTTCCATTCACATAATATTCAATTTTTGAAAGTTGGTCTCCCCAAGTATTTTCATATTTCATCCTTTTTTCATTAAGTGGAGTAACTGGTACAGTACCTAAAGTGTAATTATATTCTTTTATGTTTGTAACATTTCCTTGTGTATCATAATCATAAACATAAGTTTTGGAAAATTGTGCAGCACGCATAATATTGAGATTAATGTTTTCTCTTATAAGTTGATTAAACCCATCATAAACATAATAATATAAGTCAACAGGAATACTACTAACAAAATCTTTAACTTCAATTTTTATTATATTATGGTTTTCATCGTAAGTATATTGATATTCATAAAGAGAATCATCGTTCTTTTGATAGATTATTGAGTAGATTCTGGTTGTAGCATTTCCCATCGATGAATCCACATTGGCATCATCATAAACAAAAAGCTGAGTTAATGAAAGATATCCAATTACTAATTCAATATTATTTAATCTCTTTAATGAATCGTCATCATAATTGAAATATTCATGAACTGATGTAGTACCTGTGTTGTAATATGTATACTCATATTGACCACTCGATGTGTTGTAATGATAGTATACACTTCTTGAAACATTACCAATAACATATTCATATCGACTTACATTTCCTAAGATATCGTAAACATAGTTAATCTTATTGCCATCTTTGTCAGTTACACTTACAATACGTCCGTTGAGATCTCTAGAATAAAAATAGATGTTGTCATTATAAATATCTTTGTAAATAGCCAAATTGCCATTGGCATCATATTCATATTCAGATCTATTTATTCCGTTAAATGAGATTGTTTTTATTTGATTCTCTTCTGTATATGTAAATGAGACATAATCACTATTGCCATAGGTTTGAGTGTTTAGTTTATTTGTGTAATAGGTAATGCCATTTTCAACTTCTTCTTGATAATCATAGGTCATTAATGTAACATTGGCTACCTTTACAGATGTAACTTGATCTAAAAAATTGTATATAAATTCATAGGTATATCCATCGCGATTAATCTTCCATAATCTTCCACTAGAATCATAAATATAAGAACTGTTTTTTGTTGCTCCTGTGGTAATATCAGTCGCCTGCGTGGATTCCAGATTTCCATGCTCATCGTAGATAAATAATTGAGAATCTCCTAGAGCATTTACAATATTTGTTATCAGTCCCACTGTTTGATCTGTTGTTATAGTGTTTGTGTTTCCAAATTCATCAGTTGTTGAATGAATGAACTGCCCGTCAGTTGTGTATGCTGTGGATGTTTTAAACCATTTATCCTGAGGATATACATTTTTATCATAACCAATTGCTGTTTCTATAATTTGATGCGTATTGGAATCATAGGTGAATGTCAATTTAACATTATCATTTGATAATTCATCAATTTGATATGTTCCGTTTCTTGAAATTTCTGTAGTTTGATTATTCTTTTGGATAAATTGTAGATGATTGTCTTCATCATAAAATAGTTCAGTTTGAGTTCCATCTGAATCATTGATAGTTTTTAAATTCCCTGTTGTTGCTTCGTATCCATATGATGTACTCATTTTATCGTGATAAAGTTGAATATTATCAAAATATGCAGTTCCTTCCCCTTGATATATACCGTAAACTGTGACAGATACTGCATACTCAGGAATATCAATAGCTCTCATTTGGTATTGCCAATCTTCAATGGAAGAATTAAAAGGAAGATACAACTTCATTGTGTATGGAGTACTTGGATCACCATAGTAATAAGGATTGACATCTATAGATACATAGAGACCAAAAAATCTTTCATCTCTTTGTACGAAATTACTCACTACATAACCCTTATTAGGAACTGCATCTGCTTTACCCCAACCTCCAATCATATATGTCTCACCACGTGTGACTAAATTTGAGATATTTTGCCTAAAATATTTATACGAAAATCCATCTCCAGAAATATATATTGCCTTTTCTCCTAATATTTCTTCCATTACTCCTGTTTCATTTATTGTTGTTCCTACAGCTCCATTTAATGTCCAACTAGTTGTTCCCGATTCAAATGAATTATTCAATATTGCATTATATCTAGCATCAACAAAACCTTCAATGGTATCAATAAAACCTTCAATAATTTGCACATTATCAAAGTATGCTGTAGAAACAGTATCATTCATAAGTTTAACTGTAATAGTACGTGCGGAACTGATTGTAAATGTCAATTGATATTTTGTCCATCCGTCAGAACTGGGGGAGGAGAGGGGATTTGAACACCTATTTTTTTTGTATAATAAATGCTCAATTTTCTTAATTATCCACTCGTACTCCACTTATTGGCTTAATTATACCATATAATAAATTATGTTATTATATTTATTTAGTTCGTTTTCCAATATTTCAATAATCAAACGTCCAATTTTTCGACTGTAAATATCTTGATTATTATACTATAATCACTGTTATTATCCTTATATTGGCGTTTTTAAACTAACAACTGTTGATTTAAAACCAAAAACTGGAAAATAAATAACTTGTCAATTGCATTTTCAATCTATAACTATGTCTTTATAAAGGCATCATATAAGGTTTTATATTTCGGACACCCCAATTAAAAATTAACAGCTATTTCAGTTTTTTTATTTTTTTTTGATATTGTTATATAATTGAGAAAAAAAGGAGAAACACAATGAACACACATGTTAAAAATGATTTAAAGCAAAAAATAATTACAGAATATTACAACGGGAAGACTGTTAAGCATTTATGTAAGAGATACTCAATTAAAAAAAGCACTCTATATCAATGGATAAAAGTATCAAAAGCAGAGATTTCACAACCAAAATTTGAAACATCCCTTGAAAACAAGTTATTAGTAGTATCACTTATAGGCAATGGAGCATCAATCAAAGAAGTTTGCCACAACTATAATATTAAACAAAGTACTTTATATTATTGGGTACATAAATATACTCATGAAAAAATTGATGCAAATCCTATTAGTCGTAAGCAAAAACTGAAAGATATAAACAGATTAGAGACTTCTATCGAAATACTTAAATCTATTTCCATGACGAACACCATGAATATTTTAGAAAAAACTAGATTAATCACCTCTTTATCAAATAAATATTCTATCAGTCAGTTATGTGAATTGTTTAACATGCAAAGATCAACATATTATGCGTATGTTAAAAAGAATATCTCTAAACACATGGAAAGGGACATATTCTTAAAAAGTTTAATTAAAGATACATATCTAAGACATAAAAAGAGAATTGGGGCAGTTAAAATTAGACAAGATTTATTACTACAGAACCAAAATGTTAGTTTAAAAAAAATATATCAACTCATGAAAGAATTAGAAATCAGACAAATTACCCCTAAAAAGAACCCATATATAGGATTAAGTACAAGAGGAAACATCGAAATGCCTAATCTATTAAAACAAAAATTCAATCAAAAAGCTCCTAATCTTGTTTGGGTAAGTGATCTTACTGAAATTAAAATCAATCAAAAGCCTGTTTATCTTTGTGTTATCATAGATCTTTTTTCTAGAAAGGTGATTGCACATCAAGTTTCAAGAAAAAACAATACAAGATTGACGATGATCACTTTAAACATTGCAATGCTTAATCAAAAATGCTTACCTAACATGTTCCACAGTGATCGTGGTGTACAATATACATCATTCATCTTTAGAAAAAACTTAGAAAAACTACAAATAACTCAATCTTTTAGTGCACCAGGATATCCATATGATAATGCAGTTATGGAATCTTTTTTTTCCTCTTTTAAAAGAGAAACTATAAAGATAATGGTTCCTTTTAGATTGATTAAAGATTACATGAAAATGGTAAAAGAATACATGACTTATTATAATGAAAAAAGATTTCATAAAAGCTTAGGACTCATGACACCAAATGAGAAAGAAAAAATATATTATAAATTATCTACAATAGATAAATAATTGCATCAGCCATTTCCAATTTTTGGCACCAGTTCTTTTTGAGTGTTTCTGTAAATGCCCTTATGCTTAGAGAAAAAAATGCCAGCCCAATAAATTTAGGAGTAGCGTTTTGACCTTTACCTTATAGTACCGATGTCCTTAATAGATTTAAAAACTCATAGAAATCCGCCAATTTCCGCCAGGATGGATTTCAACCAACAACGTAAAAACACCACCTAGAGTAAATCTCTAAGTGGTGTTTTTGATAAGCAGTGTTAATATTTGACCTTTACTTTACTTTTAGTCATTACTGAATTTTTCTTCTTTAAATAATGTCTTTTCAATACGGTGTTTATCATGATTTTTACTAAAAATATAGCGTGTTTCACTCTGAAGTTATACCAAGTTTACTGTTTTTATACTAAAAACTCACAACTTTTATAAGACACTCTATAAAATAATAAGAATCCAAGTTCATTTTAAACCGAAAAAAACACCTGGAAAAATTTTATCCCAGATGTCCATATTAAAACTATATATATTGTTGTTTTTTAGCGTTTAAATGAGACTAAAGAAGAATTATTAGCGGAATTAAAATAATAAGAAGAAGAATCGTTATCAAAATGAACCATTTTTCTTTATTATATTGTTCAGTTAGTGAAACTCCACTTTTCTTTTTTCTGATTATTATTGTTAATCCATTAAATACAAGAACTGCACATAGCAGTAACTGCCAAAATAGTGTAGGCATTAGATTTCCTCCTATTGTGGGTAAACATTATATATTGCTAACCAAGTTATATCAATTATAACACCTCTGCACGAATATTGATCATTACAATATTCAATTGAATTAGATTAAAGTCAGTTATAACCTGCACTCATTCCTAAAAATTGGCGGAGGAAAAGGGATTTGAACCCTTGCACCTTTTACAGTCTACGAGCTTTCC
>CAYJDZ010000065.1:0-7382 GCA_964368955.1 uncultured Mariniplasma sp. | reverse complement strand
CTTCTCAATAGTTTACAAGAAATATTTTCTGTAGTGTTGTTGTTAGGGCTCTTTACAGTAGGTAATTGGTCAGTAACTACGCTTATGGAAGGTAAGGGTAAATTTAAAGAAATTTTAATGATGACTGGATATGCACTATTTCCAATTATTATTATTGGTTATCCTAGCGTTGTTTTATCTAATTTTTTAACATTAGAAGAAATGGCTTTTTACCAATTATTAATGGGACTAGCTTATGGTGCGACAGCTTGGATGTTATTTATGGGTGTACTTAATATACATCAGTATGGATTGGCGAAAACAATACTGGCTTTCATTCTAACTGTGGTTGCGATGGCAGTCATGATGTTTTTTGGTTTGTTATTCTTTGATTTAATTCAACAATTTATCGAGTTTGTCGTATCGATTTATGAAGAATTAAATCTTAGATATTAGAGGTGCATATATGAGTATAAAGAAAATTATGATTATCATTTTAATCTTAGGCATTGGTGCTATATACCTATTTGCATTTAACATGAAAGCTTCAAATATGATTTCAAGTGACGTTAGACCATTTGATAAAGAAGGCTTTGTTGATGCTAGCGAACTAACTACTACTAATAAATTGATTGCGAATAATGATCAGTTTGAACTCTATTTTGATGAAACGACATCTTATTTTAAAGTTGTTGACTTACGAAGTGGCGAGGTTTTCTTATCTAATCCAATTGAAAAAGATCCTTGGGAAACTGATCCTACAAAAACGATAACAAATACCGCTTTATCTAAACAAAAATCTACAATGGAAATTCAATATTTTAATCGTGTAGGCTCTCTTACCACGATTAATAATTATCAATTAAGTATTTATCATCCAAAATCGATTTTAGAAGATGAGGGAGCTCGATCTTTTGGAATTAAATATATTGAAGATGGTGTCCAAGTTAAATATATAGTTGAAGATTTAGAAATAGATTACCTTTACTTCCCTAAATATCTTAAAAAAGAAGTTATGGATGAAATGGAAGACTTTAAAATTCTAAATCGTCTAGCTTATACTGGATATGATGAAACAAGAGGATTATACGAAATTGTTCAATACGAAGGTATGAGTGATTTAGTAAAGAAAAGATTATATAATATTTTTTACGAAAAAATGGATTATACCAGAGAACGTGCGATAGAAGAAAACGAATCTTATGAATATTTCCAACAATTTGAAAAAGTTAGATTTGAGATTGCTATAGAAATCAAATTAACTGATGATGGCATTAAAATGACAGTGCTACGGGATTCAATCGTAGAAAGTGAAGAAGTCAAGATTGCAAAAATTTCTTTATATCCTTTGTTTGGTACAGCAGTTTCCATTAAGGCAGGTGTGCCAACTGAAGGTTATATGGTTATTCCCGATGGAAGTGGGGCAATTATTAGATTTAATAATGGCAAGTTTTTTCAAAATGCTTATAATAAGCGTTTGTATGGAAGTGACCTAGCTCGGCTAAACTATAAAATGGCAGAGCAACAACAAAAAATAAGCATTCCTGTTTATGGTATGGTCAAAGAAAATGGTGGGTTTGCGGCCATTATCACTGAGGGAGACGCAATGGCATGGATTAATGCCGATGTTTCAGGAAGAATTGATTCATACAATAAGATCTACCCATCATTTTCACTTAGAGAAGTTGAGTCTGTAGTGATTGGTTCTGGATATAATAAATATGGAGTTGATTTATGGACAAAAGATATCGTCCATACAGATTTTTCTGTTGATTATAAGTTTTTAGAAGGTGCAAATAATAGTTATGTTGGTATCGCTAATGCTTTCCAAACATATCTGATTGAAGCATATGGTTTAACAAAAAAAGATCAAACGAATGAAACGGTTTTAACGACAGAATTTATTGGTGCTTATGATCGTAAAGAGTTTTTCTTAGGTGTTCCTTATTATACCAATGAATCAATGACAACATTTGATCAAGCTTTAGAAATTGTTAATTTATTAGAAGATAGAAACATTAGAACGATGAACGTCCTTTATCAAGGTGCAATTAATGGCGGATTGAGCCAAGAATTAAATGATAGAGTTAAATTTGAAAGCACACTAGGTGGTAAAAAAGATTTTAGATCTTTAGATAAAGCATTAAATGAGCTTGATATCGATCTCTATCAATCAACTAATTTAATGACGGCTAAAGATTATCATAAGACATTTGATAAGTTTAGATATACCGCAAGTAGAATTAAAGGAAGTAATGCAGTCATGTTTAATTATCACTATCCTTCAAGACTACCTTATTCAGAAACAAATTATGAGCATAGTGGAGATTCATTTATAATCAACCCACTATATTATGAAACAATATTCAATAAGTTTAATAAAGGATTTGAATTTGATCACTTAGCATTTCCTTTACTTGGATCTATGATTACGGGTCATTACGCGGATAATCAAATAATCTACCTTCAAGATAGTATTTTGTTACAACAAAGATTACTTGATGGAATCGAACAAGACATGATGTTTGAAGATCCATTGTATTTTGCGTTTGCCTATGCGTCATATATCACAAATATGCCTGTTGAAACAACACTATATTCAATTATTGATGAACAAATCCCAATGTTACAACTCATTCTTTCAGGATATGTTGATTATTCATCTAACAGTTTGAATTTAGCAAACGATAGAAGTGTTGATTATCAGTTCTTAAAGACAATTGAATCAGGATCAAATCTAAAATATACATTAACATATGAAGATTCAAGAGAACTATTAAATACTGAGTACAACTATTATATGTCAACGGATTATAATAACTGGTTAGATGTTATCGAAGAACAAGTTAATGAATTAAATGCACTTGGATTACATCAAGGATATTTAGTGAATCACGAAATCTTAGCAAATAATGTTTATAGAGTTACCTATTCACATGGATTAAAAATTATTATAAATTATAATTTGAGCAGTGTCACTGTTGGGACTAAAGATGTTCCAAGCTTAAGTTATGTAGTAGAGGGGGCATAATCATGGATGATTCTAAAAAAACACGCCGGATACTCCCACATAAAATAAAACTGCCTGAAATCAGTTACAAAAAACAAAAGCTTATTTGGGCAATTATTTTCTTGTTGCCTTGGATTGCTGGTCTTTTATTACTCTTTGTTGTGCCGTTTGTTGAATCTTTAAGATATAGTTTCTTTAAGTTGACTCCGCAAGCAGGAGAAATATTGAAAGAGTTCATTGGATGGGATAACTATCTATTTGCTTTCAATACACACGTCACTTCGACATCATCATTTAGAGTAGAACTCTTAACAACATCAACAGATGTGTTAATTAACTTACCTGTACTATTAATATTTAGCTTATTTATCGCTGTCATGTTAAATATGGAGTTTAAAGGTCGTGCAATTGTTAGAGCAATCTTCTTTGTTCCTGTTATTCTTAACTCTGCAGCTGTTGTTTCAGCTATGGGCGGTGGAGAAGCAATTAATGCAATCTTGGAACAACAAGGTGTTTCTCGAATATTTGACTTAGAGTTTTATTTACTGCAAACAGGTATGGCACCATTTTTGATTACATTTATTGTGGGCTTGATTGCGCGTATATATGATATCCTAGCTTTAGCTGGGGTTCCAATATTGTTGTTTTTAGCAAGCATTCAATCGATACCTAAACACTTATATGAAGCAGCCAAAATTGAAGGCGCTACATCATATGAAATGTTTTGGTTGATTACGCTACCTAACGTTACGCCACATATCGTGACGGTAACTGTTTATGCACTTGTGGATACTTTTTTAACATCGTCAGTTTCAACGATCATTACTGATGAGTTGAATAAACAACATTGGGGTGTCTCATCTGCGATGGCGTGGATTTATGTGGCTGTCATTATACTTATTTTAATTGTATTAGGTACATTTGCCAAATTACTTAAGATAGGAGAATCCCACTATGAAAACTAATTTATTAGAACAATTAAAGGCTTCCTATCAAGGTGTTGTCAAACAAATCAAAGATCCTAAAAAAATTGCAAGACGCCAAAGAAAAGCTAAAGATTTATCGTTAGCTATCGTTAGGGGCATCCTACTTGCAGGATTGTGTTTTGTCATCTTATTTCCAACACTACAACAAATCTTAATGGCACTTCGTGCACCAAGTGATGTTAATAACCCAGCAGTTATTTGGATTCCTGAAAACTGGAGCATCATGAATATTAAAATCGCAAGTCTTGTTCTAGATTACAAACGTGCAGTTTTCAATACATTCAAATTAAGTGCGATATCTACAGTTTTACAACTTGGATCAACTGCTTTGGCAGGTTACGCATTTTCTAGACTAAGATTTAAAGGTAGCAATATTTTATTTATTTTAGTTATCTTAACAATCGTTATCCCACCACAAGCATTATCTTTAGCACAATATCTCTATTTTAGAGATTTAGGTTTAATAGGTAAAGAGGGCTCAATCTATTTAATGAGTGGTCTTGGTATGGGGATTAGAAGTGGTATTTTCATCTATATTTTTAGAAGTTTCTTTAGAGGACTTCCTCAAGAATTAGAAGAATCAGCAATGATTGATGGTGCTGGCGTATTTAGAACATTCTGGAGTGTTATGCTTCCAAATGCTAGAGGGGCTTTAGTTACTGTAGGTCTATTTGCGTTTGTGTGGCAATGGAATGATGCTTATTATGTTAAAATCTTTGAAGTCAGTACTGCAGAATTCCCTTTATTAACTATGAGATTGATTAACGCAGCTGAAGGTATGTATGCCGCATTATTTTACACTGGTGGACTTAACCTAATTGGCCAAGATGTATGGGCAAATCCAGTATTTTTAGCACTTATTTCTAATGTAGCTGCCTTATTAATGATGTTACCTTTATTAATCATGTATTTATTTGTTCAAAAACAATTTGTTGAATCTATCGAACGTACAGGTATTGTTGGCTAGAAGAAGAGGTTTATATGAAATATGAAAAGACATTTTATCAGAAAATAAATACCATATCCGATTGGATTATTAGAATCATTATGCTAAATATCTTAATGATTATTACAAGTCTTGGCGTGATTACTATTTATCCTAGCTTATCAGCTGGATATAAGATGTTTCATCACTATCTTCATAAAGATGAAGAAAAACTTTTCAAAGGTTATTTTCAATTCTTTATTGAAGATTTTGGGAAAAAACTGGGGATTGGCGCCATCTTAACGCTTGTATTAATCCTAGGTTATGTCAATGTAACTTATTATGTAAAATTGCTAAATGCAGAATATAAACTATTCTTTTATATAGGGTATTATCTAACATTAGCTGTTTTAATTAGTGCTTTTATCATTACCCTATATACATTAACTGTGTTTTATGTTGTTCCTAAAGCAAAAATATTCTTAATGTTTAAACTAGCATTTTATTTATCAGGTAAATTTTTTATGAGAACCATTTTACTTGTAATCACAACAATTATTCCATTTCTTATGTTGATGACATCTGTTACACAAGTGTTTTTTGTTTTCTCGGGGTTGTCAATTCCTATTTTGCTAAATGTATTAATTACAGATAAAGTTGTCTTATATGTTGAAGGATTGGTGAAAAGTGATGTTTAAAGTTGGTATAGAAAATATAGATCAACATCTTGATTTATTTAAAAATAAAAGAGTAGGACTTATTACTAATCCCACAGGCATTACACGTGATTTTATTTCTACGATTGATATCTTAAAAGAAAAAACAGACTTAAAAGCATTATTTGCGCCGGAACACGGTGTCCGTGGTGATTTACAAGCAGGTGTTAAGTTAGAAGCGTATCACGATTTAGAGACTGGATGCCCAGTATATTCATTATATGGACAAAACAGAAAACCAAGCGAAGAGATGTTGAAAGATATTGATGTTTTATGTTTTGACATCCAAGATGTTGGCGCGAGATTTTATACCTTTTTATATACCATGGCTTATACAATGATGGCAGCTAAAGAATTCAATAAGAAATTTATTGTATTTGATAGACCTAATCCAGTTGGTGGTATAGCAGTAGAGGGAAATATCTTAGATCTTAAATTTCGTTCTTTCGTGGGATATTACCCAATACCTGAGCGTTATGGATTAACTATAGGTGAAATGGCACATCTATTCAATGATAAATTTGAAATCAATTGTGATTTAGAAGTTATTAAAATGAGTGGATATTCAAGAGACAAAGATTACAGTGAACTTGATTTTCCTTGGGTGCTACCTAGCCCTAATATTCCAACGATGGAATCTACGTATCATTATCTTTCAACCTGCTATTTCGAAGGAACAAATTTAAGCGAAGGCAGAGGGACCACAAAACCATTTAGTTTTGTTGGTGCACCATGGCTAAATAGTAGAGCATTAATTACAAAATTAAATGAATTAAATTTAGAAGGTGTAAAATTTAGAACCGTATTTTTCACTCCGACGTTTTCTAAACACAAAGATGTTTTATGCGAAGGTGTTGAACTCTTTGTGACAGATAAGAAAGCATTTAAGCCAATAAAAACAGGTTTTTCAATGATCTATCTAATTAAAAATATGCATGAAGAGTTTAAATTTTTACCTCCTTATAAGCAAGGAGGAAATGCATTTTTCGATTTACTAGTTGGTGATGATTTTATCTCTAAAGATTCATTGACATTAGAAGACATATATCAAAAACTCGAAAACGACACCAAGACATTTATAACGATGAAAGGAAACTATCATATATATGAATAATCATAATTTTGATGTTAAAAACTTAACCCTAGAGGAAAAAATAGGTCAACTTCTGATGTTTGGATTTGAAGGTGATGATTTAAATGATGAGGCCTTAGAACTTATTGAAAAGTATAAAGCAGGAAATATCATCTTGTTCACTAGAAACATCGTAGATGGAGAACAGTTATTTAAACTAAACCAAAGTTTTCAAAAAGCTGCTTATAAACATATAGGAATCCCTTTATTTATTGGAATTGATCAAGAAGGTGGGATGGTTTCAAGAATTCAAAACGGGGCAACCTTCTTTCCAGGAGCGATGACTATTTCAGCTAATGGTAATCTAGATGCATGTCATCAAATCGGTGATATGATGGGTCGTGAGTTAAAAGCCTTTGGTATCAACATGAATTTCGCACCAGTTCTAGATGTTAACAATAACCCAAAAAATCCTGTGATTGGGGTTAGGAGTTATTCAGATAATCCAAGTGTTGTTGCAACCTACGGTACGACATTCATTAAAGGCCTTCAAAAGCATGTAATCGCCACAGGAAAGCATTTTCCTGGGCACGGCGATACATCTGTTGATTCGCATTTAGCGATGCCTAAAGTTGAATACGGGCTTAATAGATTAGAAAAAATAGAGTTTGTTCCCTTCAGAAAAGCTATTGAT
>CAYJDZ010000064.1:0-7422 GCA_964368955.1 uncultured Mariniplasma sp. | reverse complement strand
GCTATTACTATTATATCACATAAAAATTGTATCAATAAAGGAAATAGAAAAAGCTAGAACATAAAAAGTTCTAGCATATCTTCTAAACAAAACATTTAATTGATTATTTGATTAATGTGTAGAGGCAAAATAAAGGAACAATAAGTATACAGCCACAAAACTAACTACAATGATAAGAAAAACCGGAAGAAACGCGAGAAACGCGCCTTTTACCATTGCTCTTCTTTCTTTTGGAGTTAATCCAAGACTAGAAATTTCTTTTCTTGCTTGTGTGTGCTTCTTACTTTGATACCAACGGAAGCCTTCTACATTCATATCTGCTATCGTTGAACCATCA
Organism: uncultured Mariniplasma sp.; assembly: GCA_964368955.1. Classification (GTDB taxonomy): domain Bacteria; phylum Bacillota_I; class Bacilli_A; order Acholeplasmatales; family Acholeplasmataceae; genus Mariniplasma. The sequence continues at coordinate 7,085 of CAYJDZ010000064.1, read as the reverse complement.
TCCACAATTTGAGCTCTACTCTTCTTTTCTTTTGACACAATAAACCACTATTCCTGTGAATATAAGTGGCAAGCTACAAAATGCCCTTCTTCATATTCTTTAAATTTAGGAGCAACTGTTTTACAAATTTCCATACATTCTGCACAACGGGTATGGAATTTACATCCTTTAGGAGGATTTGCGGGTGAAGGAATATCACCCTTTAAAATAATCCGTTGTTTTCTAACTTCTGGATCAGGAACCGGAACTGCAGATAACAATGCTTTTGAATATGGATGCATTGTATTTTTGAAAATTTGTTCTTTAGTTCCTTGTTCAACAACACTACCTAAATACATAACCATAATTTCGGTTGAGATGTATTCAACAACAGAAAGGTCATGAGAAATAAAGATATAGGTTAAACCATATTGTTTTTGCAAATCAACAAGCAAGTTGATAATTTGGGCTTGAATCGAAACATCAAGCGCGCTGACTGGTTCATCACATACGATTAAATCTGGTTTTAATGCTAATGCTCTAGCGATACAAATTCTTTGTCTTTGTCCTCCAGAAAACTCATGAGGGTAACGGCTATAATAATAGGGTGGTAATCCACACGATTTCATAATGTCAAGGATGTAATCACGATGTTCTGATGCGGGGACAAGTTTGTGTTCACGCACAGCTTCGCCAATGATTTCTCCAATAGTCATTCTAGGACTTAAACTTGAGTAAGGATCCTGGAAGATAATTTGAATTTTAGGACGTAATTTTGTCATGTCCTTTTTAGAAATAGTTCGAATGTTATGTCCATCATATTCAATATTACCATCAGTAATGCTATGTAATCGTAAAATCGTTCTTCCTAAAGTAGTCTTTCCACAACCGGATTCGCCAACAACGCCAAGTGTATTACCTTTCTTTAAAGTAAAACTTACATCATCAACAGCTTTTACAAATACTTTTGTTTTTTTAAAAAAATCAGAACCTATAGGAAAATATTTCTTTAGATTTTTAACAACGAGAATATCTTGATTAACATCATTTTCTTTAGATATCTCACTACTAATGGTGTTAACTTGATGATTAATATTTTTATTTTGCATTTTTTCCACCACCAATATTTTTCGTCTTTGCAAACTCAGCAGCAATTTCCTCTGCTAAGTAACATGCGACAGAGTGTGTTGGCGACACTTGTAATAGTTTCGGATACTCTCCATTACATTTTCCAAAGCGTTTTTCACAACGATCTCTGAAATAACAAAAATTCGGCAAGTTAATTGGATTAGGTACGGTTCCTGGAATAGTATATAATTTTTCATCATTTAAATTAAGCCCAGGAATACTCTTTTGAAGTCCAACTGTATAAGGATGTAACGGATTTTTATATATCTCTTTGGCTGTGCCTTTTTCAATAATTCTACCAGCATACATAACAACAACATAATCGGCCATTTCTGCAATAACTCCCAAATCATGGGTAATAAGCATAATACTACCATTGATATCATTCTTAATACTACGAAGAAGATCAAGAATTTGAGCTTGAATAGTGACGTCAAGTGCAGTTGTTGGTTCGTCTGCAATAATTAAGTTTGGATCACAAGACAACGCCATTGCAATCATAACTCTTTGTCTCATACCACCAGACAATTCATGCGGATATCTAGTATAAACATTTTCGGCCATAGCCATACCCACAGTATTCAACATTGAGATAGACTTTTCTTTAGCTTCACTTGGTGTGATATCAGGAAAATGTAAGAAAAGAATTTCATCGAGCTGATCGCCGATTCTAAATACGGGATTCAAACTCGTCATCGGTTCTTGGAAAATCATACTCATTTCTTTTCCGCGAATTTTATTCATGTCAATTCTTGGAACCTTAGAAATATTATAAGCTTTTCCATCTTTTGCATTATATCTGATTTCACCACTATAGATTTGTCCCTGTGGCTTTTGCATTAATTTCATTAGGGCTAAACTAGTAACGCTTTTTCCGCAGCCTGATTCTCCAACAACGCCAACGATACTTTTTTTAGGGATATCAAACGACACTCCATCAACCGCTTTTACAACACCGGCATCGGTAAAGAAGTAGGCGTGAAGATCATCAAACTCTACAACATTGTTTGGGTCTCTCATTGTTGTTAAATACTCTTCTTCAGGTACGTTTTTTCGATTATTTTGTCTTTCAAGAGTTTTAATGATGCGAGCATTTTCCTTGGAAGTTTGCTTAATTTGTTCTTTGCTTATGTAGTGACTAGATAAGTTTTTTTTCTTATCTTGATTCTTTTTTAAAGCTTCTAATAATTTCATATAACCTATCTCCTCATCTTCGGGTCAAAAGCATCACGTAAACCATCGCCAATAAAGTTAAAAGCTAAAACTGCCATGACGATACACACGCCAGCTGGAACCCAAATGTTGGGGTAGTTCTTAAGTATATCTCTACCATCCGCTCCACTTGTAGAACTTATCATGGTTCCCCATGCAGCATATGGGAAAGGAACCCCAATGCCTAAATAAGAAAGTGTTGATTCAGATAGAATAATTCCACCAAGTCCCAGTGTTGCTTGAACGATAATTTGAGGCATTACGTTTGGTATAATATGTTTAAAAATTTTACGTTTTGTACTCAATCCAGTTGCTTCAGCAGCTATCATGTACTCAAGATCACGAATTCCGAGAACTTGACCACGAACTAATCTAGCAATACCGGACCAACCGAAAAATGTTAATATACCCATTAGATAGTATATCCTTTGTCGGGCAGGAACCCCCCACCCATCAATAAGAGCAGATGCCAACATTAAAATAGGCATACCTGGCAAACAGTTAAAAATATCAACAACTCTCATGATAATCTGATCAGCTAACCCACCGAAATAGCCTGAGATAGATCCAAAAAATAAACCAATTAATACTTCTGAGAAGATAACAATAAATCCCAAAAGAAGAGATACTCTTCCACCATACATTAATCTTGTTAACACATCATAACCGTACTGATCTGTACCCAAAACATGTTTCCAAGAAGGCGGAGTTTTAGCATAAACTTTATATGGATCACTGACCTCAAAATAGAAATATGTAACTTCTTCTTCTAAACCAGTTTCTTCATTTATCTCAGTGACTTTTATTTGATGAGGTAACACAGATGTAACCCATTTGTAGTCACCCGTAGATTGAGTTTCTCCCCAAGGAGAAATTAGTGGCCCAATAAACGAAAATGCAAACATTAAAAAGAGTGTGACTAGCCCAATTAATGATAACTTACTTCTAAAAAATCGACGCAATACCATTCTACCAGGGCTAATAACCTTGGCTGAATCTGCTAATGAAACTTCAGCATTAATATTATTATCCTCTTGAACTGGTAAATTGTTCTCATTTTCTACATTAGTATTTACATTACTCATAAGTTACCTCCCACCGATAAGTTTTACTCGAGGGTCAACCACGGCATACATTAAGTCAGATAATAATGTACCAATAACAGTCAACACTGATAAAAACAAATTATATGCCATAACAAAAGGAATATCGCCCATTGTAACAGCTTTGTAAGCAGCTTTACCAATACCATCGATAGAGAAGATGGTTTCGGTAATCATTGCACCACCAAATAAACTTGGTAATATACCGGCAAAAATAGTAACAAGTGGAATTAAAGTGTTCCTAAAAGCATGTTTGTAAATGACTTTATGTTCGCTTAATCCTTTTGCTCTTGCGGTTCTAATATAGTCAGAATTTAACACTTCTAACATATTTGTACGTGTATAACGCATTAAACCACCAATTGATAAAATAACTAATACCGTAATAGGTAGAACAAGATGATGAATATTATCTATAAGAACAGGTAATGTGGAGTTAGGGTCACTCAATCCAGCATAGGGAAACCACCCCAATTGAATTGAGAATATCCTTAATAGTAATGCACCAAAAAAGAATGAAGGTAATGATATACCCATCATTGCTAAGACAGTAACACTATAGTCAACAACTCCGTACTGTTTAGTTGCTGAAGTTATTCCCAAAGGGATAGCAATGGAAAATTGTAAAATTGTAGCTATTAATGCAATGATAAAAGAAATTGTACTTTTGCTTGCGATAATATCTAAGACATTAGCACTAGAAATGGGTTTTGTCAGTTGATTACCCTCTGCGTCAAGAATTGGAATTCCATCTGCATCGACCAGTAATTCAACTTCTCCGGTATTAACCGTGAAAATAAAAGAATCTCCCCAGTTCCCTTCAAGAATATTAGATACCCAAATTAAATATCCTTCAAATATCCCTGAAGACAAGCCATAGACTTCTCTTTGTCTTTCAACCATTAATGCAACTTCACCGGTATCGTCTAATTGCAATTGAGCGTAATATTTTGCTTCAATAAAATCAAGTCCTGGTTTGATTCTCACTAAACTATAGATAATGATAGAAACACCGGCTAAAATAAGGACTGATAAAGCTAATCTTTTAATTATATATTTAATCATTTTTTTACAATAACAAGGCTCAATCTCATCGACTGAGCCTTATTCTCCTTGTTTGAATTCTTGTAATCTAAATCATTTAGAAATTAGTACTAATCTTCGTATCCAACAATTACTTGAACAGTTTCATTACCAGTTGTGCCTTCAGCAAATCTTAATTTCCAAAGTTCTGCTAATGGTCCCCAATAAGGTGTAATAGTTGAAGATAATGAGTTTTTGCTAATGAAATCAGGATCAGCAACAAATAAGTTCTTTCTTTGATATGTAGGAACTTCAATACTTAATTGAGCTAAAACCGTCAAAGCTACATCATAAATTGGCATTCTTTCTTCTGGAAGCATATATTTAGTACCTTGTTCAATGAGATATGCCAAGTATGTTAACGCTTCTGTTTGATTCATTTCTTCAGTAGTATTATCTAATTTTTTAACCATAATAGTCCCTAGAGAATCAAGATTACCGTTTTCATGTAACCAAGCAATACCATTAGCGATAACTGAATCAGCTTGTGATTGATAATGATAAACTTGATATAAGTCTGGGTCAGCTGATGATTGCCAAGCAAGTGCATATACACTAACAGCTTTAGTCTTAATGTTTGCGATTAAGCTTGTATCAGTTTTAATGACAACTGTAAATCCAAGATCTTCTAACAAATCTTTAGCATCCAAGAAAATGCCTCCAGCTGGATGAGCTGATGATTCTGATGGCAAATAGAATTCGATTGGATCTGTGAAATTTGTTACTTGGTCATTTTCATCAAATGTTAAGCCAGCTAATTTAAAATGAGCAATAGCAGCTTCTTTAGTTTCGTCATATGGATAAATAGCTGTTGCGCCTTCTGGATATGCCCAAGAAACTTGTGATTGAGAACGATAAATAATATCAGCAAGTCCGTTTGGATAGTAATCCATTACTTTTTCTAAATTAAATACAGTATTTAAAGCAGCACGGAAATGAAGATTTGGATAAACACGTGGGTTAACACAAATATAACCGTATCCTAAATTGTCTACTAACATAGCAAGTAATTGATCGGCAGCAATGTCACCCATAACGCTTGCAGTTGCGCTTACTGTAGCATAGTGAACGTCTCCAGCAGTTAATGCTTCATATTCAGCACCAGAAGAAACGATCTTTAACGCAACTTTATTGATGTTAGAATTATAAACATTTTTTCCACCCATTGTTTCAAAATAAGTATTTCTTTCAAAGTAAACAGTACCATCACCAGCATCAACATTGATGAACTTATGAGTTCCAGCACCCATAGGGGCTCCGTTAAATGAATGTAAGTGATTCATAAAAGCAGTACTATTCCATTGAACACCAGCATTTGCTAATGCATTAGCTGGATATGTATATCCTGCAGTGTAATAATGTTGAGGAGCAACAGTAACACCAAGAGAAAGAATAGCTTTAGGATTTTGTTCAGTTAAAATGACTTTAACAGTTTCATATGTAACGCCTTCAATAACTTTAGTTCCTTTTGCTAAACCATTGATTTTTGTAACTGATCCAATATCTCCGCTTAGAGATAAGAATTTGTCACGTGCAATGGCTATGAAATCATTACCAGCAGATTCATAGTCATTTAAACCTTGATATCCTCCAGCAAAATCTAATTTACCAGTTTCAGCAACTGTGTTAGCTTTTAAAATTTCTGCAAAGTAAACTGCATTTGTTAAGTTTGCAATTGGATATTCAGTTCCACTTGCTCCAGTAAATGTTGCTAAGTCGGTAGAAAGTGAACCATAGCCCCACATTGTCATACCGAAAGCTACGCTTAAGGTTGGTGAAGCTGCTACATCTTCCCAAGTTAACTCAGAACTCAAATATGCTTGAACATAGTTTGTTCCATAGTTGTTTTTAACATAGGCTACGATTTCTTTGGCGAACATTTCTCCACCAAAATTGATAGAATCCCAGAATGCATCATGTTGAGCTTCTGTATAAGTGTCATTTGCTACATAACCGTTTACTCTACCATCTGCTGCTAAAATAGCATCGAAGATTGGGTTAACAGTGGCAGCATCAGCACCTTGAGTTCTATAGTCTTTTAAGCCTAGAATTGGCAAAGTATATAGAGTTGATGAACCATTATAAGAAGGATCTAAATAGACATAGTAGTTAAATAAAACATCATCAGCATCGATTGCAGTTCCATCGCTGAATTTTGCGCCATTTTTGAGTACTATTTCGTAAACAACATAGTTACCCTCTTCATAAGATTGTTTTGGAGCTAAAGTTGTAAGATTATCTGTATAGAAAATCGAATAACTTTGAGCAACCGTTGGATAATCATCTCCAGCTACAACTGCACCAGTTGGATCAAGAGTTAATAAACCAGCATTAGTTAATCCTACTACATCACCATCATATGCTGATGAGTAAAAGAAAGGGCTGAATACTCCGTCCATTGTAGAAGACTGAAGTAACAATGTGTAACTATCATTGATAACTCTGGTCTCATAAATTGGAGTTTTTGTTGTTGTTACTACAGGTTCTTCAGTAGTAGGAACCGTAGTGACTGGAGCTGTAGTTTTGTCAGTACAAGCAACTACCACTAACGAAAAAGCTAATACAAAAACTGATAATAAT
>CAYJDZ010000063.1:0-7787 GCA_964368955.1 uncultured Mariniplasma sp. | reverse complement strand
ATAGAATTTGAAGATTTATTTAAAGAAGAAATTAAACAAAGGAAAGAACCCCCAAACCCAGAAGATAAAAAAAATTATTTGATGGCGATTGCTTCATACATCTTGGTTATGTTTTTTTTAAATGCTGTTTTGCTTGTTTTATTTACAATGATACCAAGTGCTCAAAAAATCTATGAAAAAGAAGAACTCATTTTAGAAAATATTGTCGCAGATACTTCTGGTATTGCTTTAATGGATGTTACAACCTTTAACATGTATAAAAATGAATATGTTGGATATGCAAAATCTTTGTGGGTATATGAAGGATATAGCATCGTTTACAACTCATCTAATCTCTATATTGATAAATTACTGATTAAAAGAGATGAATCTGGTATTGCTTTTGGGATTAATGAAGAAGTGCTTAAATCTATTTTTGATGGAACTATTTACCAATTAAATTATTGGGATACTGATGAAACATTTGAGATTACAAGATATCAAACTGATGAACAAGTTTTACCTACCTATTTCTTAACAACTGACTATAAAGTTATTGAAAACACTGGTACAAGTTTGACAACTTTTTACCAATCTTTATACCAGTTCATCATTTACGCAGTTTTACTTGGATTATTGTTACGTTTCTTAAAAAATGATTTAGTTTATGATTTTAATAAGTTTAAAGCAATCAAGAATCAATGGCTTGTCATCATCGCAGTTGGGTATTTATATGTTCTTTTAGGAAACTATGCATCTAATTTCGTTTCTAGTCTATTAAGTAACTTATTAAATACACCTATCTCTGAGTCAGTCAATCAAATGACCATAGTTAGAATGCTTAATTCCAACGGTGTTATTTTCATTATTCTATCCGCTGTTATTATTGGTCCTATTGTAGAAGAACTTGTCTTTAGAAAATCAATTTTTGGTTTAATTAAGAATCAAAATGTTGCCTTAGTTGTTTCTTCTATTATCTTTGGAGCAATCCACTTAACTGCTGAAACTTCTATTACTACTGCATTGATTAATGGTGTTAGCTATTTCACAATGGGTGCGATATTTGGTTACATCTATTTAAAAAATGATAAGAATATCATGGCTCCGATTGCAGTTCACATCTTAGTCAATTTAGTTAGTGTAGTTGCAAGTATTCTTCTATTTTAAAACAACTTTACATCATATATCTAAAAAGACCCAGCAGGGTCTTTTTTTAATAGTTTTTACTGTTTATTTAATTCTTTTATAGTTTATATTAAATATCACATGATCATTATCAACGAACCCTACATAAAAAACTGTCTTGTCAGTTGTAATAACAAAAAACACTTTACTATCAAATGTTAATCCAACATTTGCGTTTTTAATCGCTTCATATGGTTCTACATCTAAAGATAGGCCACCATAATCAGATGATAGATCATCAAATAAAAAATTGTCTTGATCATCTTTTAATAATCTTAAATCTTTGTAGATATTTGAGATATTAAATTCAAAAGGATTATCAATCAAAAATGGTTCTTCAGAAACTTTTTTAGGGATAAAAACCATGATATGCTTTCCCTCACTAATGCCAACAATAACTCCACTTAGATTATAGGATTTCCCAGTTAATTCTTTAGCAGTATCTGAGTCTACAATTTTAAAAAATAACATTTCACTAAATCCAAAATCCTCTTTTACTAAGTTTTCAAGTGCATCATCATTGTAAGTGCGATAGATAGACTTACAAGAAACAAGCAAAAAAACAAACAAAATTGAAAACAGAATCTTAAACATTCGTTTCATAAGTATTCTCCTCATCGTTTTTCATTAAAAACTCTAAAAACAAGCATGATGATCCTTTATCAGTCGCATCATGCTCATTTACTCATCTATTTGTCATTTTATTATTCTAGTATGTTTAACTCTTCTTTATACACCATTATAGTATGAAAAAGTTTATTATTCATACCTATTGTTACTCATATACTGCTATGGAAAAAACGGCCGGATAATCCCTAAAGGTGCTTCCTCATAATAATCATAATAAACAACAACTGTATAGGTTCCTGGTGTTAATAAATATGGCCATGTTGCAAACCCATCTCGAAGTAAGTTTCCTTGATCATCATAGAGCTTAACATTAAGATAAGATTTATAAATTCCAAACACATCTAAATATATTTTAGTATTCAAAGTTTTTGTCATCGTAAATGTTAGTTTTGTTTCAGGTCCATTGGGTAAAAAAAGTAAATAGGGCGCATCAGCAATATCAGCTACTGTTGCTTCAGTTGGAAAATCAGCTACTTTAATAAACTCATAATCTAGATCAACAGCACCTTCATATTGACCACTAAATATCAGATCAAAATCATAGGATGGTTTAAGATAAAAATAGCAAGTTTTCTTATCTGATCTAAAATCACAAGTGTTCAACCCATAACTATTTCCATAATCTCTATCATCGGGGTCTAATTCAAGCCAAACTCCTTCTCCACTAGGTTCGTTTTTTGTAATGACTAAAATCATTTCTTCTTCTATGCTCGGTAACAATAAATGATAAATAGAGTACATATCTATCAGATCGATATGAATATTTTTCGCTTCTAAAGTCAAAGCAATTGAAAACTCAGTAGGTAATATTATTTTTTGTACAAGAAACTCGATACCTTGTTCATATGGTGTAGTCAACTTAAAATAGTAGTAGTCTGCTTGATCGATATGAAGCAATGCATTTTCTTCTATCAAGATCATATTAGAATCGAAAATCTCATAATTCAAAGACGTATGATGGCCACTGATATTGATTTCATAATCTCCCTTTTCAAGATAGAGTCGAATCCATGATGCTGTGCCTTCATGCATATAATATCTACTTTGTGAATCAGTATCTGTTGTAAAAATAATATCAGATGTCGCTTGAGGTAAAAAACTAAAAAGTGAAGAACTTTCAAGAGGATTTATTAATGTTATGGATTGGATTTTAGTCTCAGATGAAACTTTATATATTGCATCATATGTTTTGGTTTTTAAACCTTCAATAGTTAATGTTGTTTCATAGGACATATAATCAGGTGAGAATAAATAATCCATAACAAGTGATGCATCATCAAGCCCTTCAAGGCCTAATTGTTGAAAAACGATATCCATATCAGCATCTGTGGCAAAGATATTTTTGTTTACTATAATACGAAATTCATAGGTGCTTTTTTGTTCTATGTCTTCAAACCCCATGAGTGGGTTTTCTATGTAAGTGATTTGAGCTGCATTTAGAAAACTATCATAATTAGATTCTCTTGAAATAATTGTATAGTCCAGTGTTTGTTCTTCTATGTTAAATTCTATAAGTAATCCATCTTTTTCCATGATGTATTTTTCATCTTTTAGATATGATCCAGTAATAACTTCATTTATTTGATGATAGTAATATTGATTTATATCAATAGAGACACTCGATTTTGTTGTTAAAGTATCTTTAAGTTTTTTCCCATCATATAATTTAATTACATTTGTTGAACTTAGTGATAAGTTTGGTTTTTCTTCTAAATTTGCATTAAATTTATTGAATGCATCTAAAAATTCAGTAATGTTTCCAGTAGTCTCATCTTCTATTTTTTCACCTTCGATAGAAGACCTAATGTCTACATCTAAATATCGATACAATTCACCTCTTAAATCACTTGCAAAAAAATTGAGCCTATCAATTTTAAATTGATTTTTTATTTCATTGAAATTAGTGATTTTAATTTGATTGAAATAACTTAAAGAGAACTTGGTATCTTCTAATAAAAATCCATAATCAGCTAACGAAAATGTGTTTCCATCAATCTGCCCTGTCAAATCTTGTTTAAATCCTAGATATGCCTGTTTTGGGGTAAATGTATAATATAGGTGTCCTTGATATAGTTTTGTGTCGTCATCTAAATATAGGCCTTTAACAGCATCTATCTCTAGATTAGAAACGTTTGAAACCATAGCATAATCCCAACCTGTTGAAGAAACTATATTCGTAGTAAGTGAATATTCATCATCAAAAATATCTAAATCTTCTAAACTATATAGCAATCCATGTTCATTGAAAACATCATAAACAGATGAGATAATTTTTCCCTCAACAACTTGTAAAAAAACACGGGAATTGGTCAAAGCATCATAGGCATTTACAGCATAACCGATATCTTTATATTGAGGTCCTTCAACAACCCCACCTCCATAAGAAATTGTAAAATGTTGCCCAGTTTCAATAGACGTATACCTTAAAGAAGAAAGATCATGTGCGCTATTTATGTATAATGCTTCTTTTCCTTCAATAAAGCGAAAATTAGCGTAATTTAAAGAATCTGCAATATTAAGTGTTTCTTGATTTAAATCATAAGCATAGTTGATTTCATCATACTCTAGTAATTCTTTGTTAAGTCCTATCTTGATGTAGGAAAATTGAAGACCCCTATTCTTCTCAATCACAGTACTATCTTGTGAACTCATTAAAAATTTATATGAAAAATCGAAGTTGTCTTTTTCAGGATAAAACTTTTCCCCAAGTTTTATTTTATCCATTGAATCAATAACAGCCATTACTTCTTGCATAAAAAGTTTTGTATTAGATAAATTTTCTAGATAATCATCATATACCATATTAAAGCTACTAGAATTATAGACGTTGAGCATATCTTCTTTTCGAAGAGTTACTACACCATCAATCTCTGATTCAAGCAATCGGTTGTTCGATTGCTGATTAAGTTCTATACTATTTTCTTCAATAATCAAAGAAATCTTTTCTTCGTATAATGTAATATTATTATAGAAGTCTATAATACTAAAAGTACCTTTATTTCCACTTAGAACTATTATTATTAATATCAATAGAGCAACCAACAAAGATGCTGCAATACCAAAAATCCACCTTCTCTTAGACCTTGGATTCTTAATCATTCGTTTGATAAGTGCTGCAAATTTAGTTTTAATATTTGGTCTCTGCTCCTGACCTGATGCCTTCGTCATATTAGATTTATTACTTAAATCTTTCCCCATAAAAATCTCCTAAAAAAGTTTTTTTATCTTTATAATTAGATTTATCTCAAAATGAATTAGTAATTTTTTTAATCTAAGCTCATGTCTATGTTGATGACTTATTTTTTTTCCGATTCTTTTTCACTCAATAAGTTTATCAATATGTCGTAAAAAGTAATTAGATATATGATGAAAGAGTAATCATCACTCCTATGATGATTAAACCAAAGATAAGTTTTTTGTTTGCATATGTAAGTTTATCATTTTGAAGTTGTAATATGAAAATGAGGATAGCTGCTATGAGGTAAATTATATTAAATAGCAATCTATGGATGTTTTCTCTAATAAAATATCCACTGTTAAGTACGATGATTATTAATAAAAATGGATATAATAGTTTTAAGATTTTTTTTATTTTATCCATATAGCATGTAATACCTTTTCAACAAATATTTTCGCGATTTTGGGATCAAATTGGGATCCTGCACATCTTATGATTTCTTCTACCGCCTGTTCTTGAGTCATTTTATCTTTATAGACTCTATCTGCAGTCATCGCCTCAAATGAATCTGCAATACTAATGATTTTTGAAAACAAAGGAATCTCGTTACCTTTTAATCCCGTTGGATAGCCTTTTCCATCATATCGTTCATGGTGATAAAGTGCATGAACAGCAAGGTCTGAATACTCATCGGCAGCTCTTAAAATTTGGTATGATATCTCAGGATGTGTTTTAATAATTGCATATTCTTCTTCAGTCAGTCTTCCTGGTTTATTTAGGATTGCATCTGGAATTGATATTTTCCCAATGTCATGATACATACCTGCTAATTCAAGTTCTTTTAAGTCTTCTTCACTGAGTTTCATAGCTTCACCCATCTTTTTGCAAAGTTGACTCACTTTTTCCGAATGAATACGTTCTTCCTCATACTTTTCTGTCAATGTTTGTAGAATTGCTTTTATGGCATGGTTTCTTACACTAATGCCTTCTGCAAGTTTATGACGATACATAAAATTTTCTGCTTTTTTTAATATTTCATCAAGATTTTCAGATGACTCATTAGTCTTGATTTCATAACCGATTGCGACAGATAACACTATATTGTCGATCATATCTTTATTTAATTTAGACCTAATTATTACTTTATATTCTTCTAATTCTTCTATACTGGTATTGGGTACAATGACTCCAAACTCATCTCCACCAATTCTTGCGACAATATCATTTTCTCCAAAAGTGTCCATCAAAATAGCGGCAACTTTTGTTAATGCACCATCACCTTTGGCATGACCATAAGCGTCATTAATTATTTTTAATCCATTCACATCTATCATCAATACACCTAATGGGTAAAAACTCTGATGGTCTAAATTTTTAAACTCATTAACAAATGAAAAACGATTATGCAAATTAGTTAAATAATCATGTCTACTTAAGTATATAATTTCATATTCTTTTCTTTTTTGATCACTAATATCTTCAACTATTAATGCAAACTCTTTATATCCTAATGAATATGCAGTGACTTTATAATACTTTTCAAGTTCTTTGGAATAGCTTTCAAAGACTGTTGATATTCCTGTTAATGCCACTTTGCCATAAGTTTCAATCCAATAAGATTCTGTTTTTGGAAACACTTCTAAAACTGTTTTTCCGATAAAATCTTCGCTTTGCTTGTTTATTTGTTCTTCGTATTTGGCGTTACAACTGATAAATTTATAATCTATTGGAATACCTTCGTCATTTAAGACAATTTCATGACTAACCAAACCTAAAGGCATTTGGCTGATAAGTTCGCGATGTTTTCTTTCACTATCTTTTAATTTATCATTGATCATGCTTATCTCAGTAATGTCAGTTACTGTACAATGTGTTTGTTTGAATTTTTTATTATCTTGATACCCGATTTTTCCATCAAACCCAACTTGAACTGTCTTTCCATCTCTTGTTTTCATTGGGAATTCAGAATATATTGAACCAGCCTTTTTAAAAACTTCAAATCTATTTTTAAATGCGCTTTTGTAATCGTCAATTAAAAAATCTCCAAACCATTTCCCTATAACTTCTTCCCTTTTATATCCTAATAACTCTAACCATTTATTATTCACTTCTATGAAATTACCATTTTCATCTAATGACTGATATCCAAATGGTGCATTTTCAAATAATTCTCTAAATCTTTGTTCACTTATTTTTAATTTTTCGTTGGCTAGTTTTATTTCAGTTACATCTTTACCAGAGCTCAATACACCAACAAACTTATCACTCTCGTCATATAAAAATGTATTAGACCACTGGATTATTCTTTCTTTCTTATCTGCTGTAAGAAGACTATTTTCATTAAATTCAGGCAATTGATCCTGAGTTCTAAAAGAGCCTTTGATAATGTTTTTTATATCATTTCTATGAATTTCAGGAATGAAGTTTTCAACCCAATTCTTGCCTAAAATCTCTTTTTGTTCCAAACCTATAATTTCTGCTCCTTTTTTATTGACTACTGTCACTATACCTTCGGCATCCAAAACAATAATCATTACTCCAGCGATATCTAGATATTCTTGTGAAAACTTATTTGCTTTTTCTAATGCTTTTTTAGCTTTAATATGCTCTGTTTCATCTTTTATGGATACAACAGCACCAGTAATTTTACTATCTTCAATTAATGGATTTGATGAAAATGAGATATGGATTAATTCACCATTCTTTTTCCAAAGAGTATCTTCACCAATTGTTCCTTTTTTCTCTGATATGGTTGCCATCTCTACTTTACACTTTTCTTTTGGGAAGAATGTTCCATTTTCATGGTGATGATGAA
>CAYJDZ010000062.1:0-7908 GCA_964368955.1 uncultured Mariniplasma sp. | reverse complement strand
CTGTAGATTTTAATTTTGATCTTCCAAAGTCTCCTTTATTATTTGTAACAATTGTAGATCCTAATCTATATTTAAAAGTTGAATATGTTTATAAAACAGCAGGTCAAGATGTTACTGAAATAGAATATGTGAAATTTTCGTTAAAAGATTTGAATCCAAAAACTGTTATTCCAGATTAACAATTAGTAAATCACACGAAATTACGTGTGATTTTTTTTTAGATAACACAAAATGAAAACAAAGTTAATTTGATTTTATATTAAAAAAAGATTCCACATTGAAGAAAAATCTTCTTGGGAATCTCTTTATTTTTATTTATTTGTGTAAATATCTAAGTGGATTCTACCATCTTTAATCTCAATAATTCGATCCGCCTTTTCAGCGATGTGTCGATCATGAGTTATCACAATAAAAGTTGTCTTATATTTTTCGTTGATTTCTCTTAATAGTTCATAGACTTGATCTGTTGTATCACTATCAAGATTACCAGTTGGTTCGTCTGCAAGAATAATTCTTGGATTATTAATCAACGATCTTGCAATCGCAACTCTTTGTTGTTGTCCACCTGATAAGTTCATCGCTAAATTATTTTTCTTATCTGATAGACCTACAATATCTAATAATTCATTTGCTCTATCCATCACTTCTTTTGTCATTGGTTTTTTTGTAATCTTAAATGGCAATAAAACATTTTCTAATGCTGTAAATTCTGGCAATAAATAATGAAATTGAAAGATAAAACCAATATCAGCATTTCTAAGATCAGAAACTTCATCTTTCTTCATCTTTTGAGTATCTTTGCCATTAATAAAGACATCACCAGAAGTGGCTTTATCTAGAGTCCCTAAGATGTTTAGAAGTGTTGATTTCCCACTACCTGATTGACCAATAATTGAATTGAACGTTGATGCTTCAAAATCAAGACTTAAATCAAACAAAACTTGAGTTGGGTTGGGTGTATTTTCACCATATATTTTATTGATGTTTTTTAACTCTACGATTTTAGGCATTTCTAATCACCTCAATAACTGTCATTTTAGACGATCTGAGTGCCGGGAATAACGCCGACAAGATGGATGCAAACAACGCAATAAACGCTGATAGGGCAATAAATGAGGCCTCTATGTTAAGCGGTACAACAGGATCTCCTGTTGTAGAATCAATTGCAAACGTTACAAATGAAACCGATAATCCAACGCCTAGTAAAACACCAACGATAGCTCCAAAAACACCTAGAATAGTGCCTTCGAATATGAAGACAAGTGATGCATCTCTATCTTTTAAACCCATCGCTTTTAAAATACCAATTTGTTTAGACTTTTGAATAACTGTAATTGCAAGTGTTGAAGCAATTCCTAAGACAACCGCGACGATCACAAAAACTTGAATCATAATTGAAGATATGGATTGTCCTTGAAGCCCTGATAAAAGAGATGCTTGTTCAACCATCCAATTACTAGTCTTATAAGTATCACCAACAAGGGTTTCTACACCTAAAGCTAGTTCTTCTGCTAGAAATGGATCTTTAATTTGCATTTCAATAGATGAAATCACATAGGAACTCATCCCATAGATTTCTCTAGCAGCTCCAAGAGTTCCAATGCCCCATGAATTATTAAGAGCAGCAACTCCTAAATCAAAGAAGCCAACAATCTTAAAACTATCTACATCCGTACTGCCTTGTCTTCTAATATCAATTGTTATAGGAGTAGATTCGTTAAATAAAGATATGTTTTTTTCTTCATATTCCGTTAAAAATCCAATACCTAGCATAATTTCATCATCAGCTTTTGGAAGACGACCATTCGTTATTTTTTTATCACTTGTAAACTTATAAATACCTTCAGCATTATCTAAATCTAGGCCTCTGAAGAAAACTTGTTTTTCAATGGTATCTTTCTCAATAAATCCCACGACTTCCAAAGTTTCAGTGACGGAGGTAAACTGATCAGAATAACTTCTAATGTTGGTGATTAATTGTTGATCAGTAATGACAGGTAAATCAATAGAAATAGTGTCGCTTAAATCAATAGTTCTATCTATGTCGCTTTTAATAGTTAGTTGCGAAGTTGACCCAATTGCGGTATCTACTAAATCTTTTTGAAGTCCTGATATTAAAGATCCAATAAACACTTGTACTGAAACACCAACAGCGATTCCTAAAACAATCACAAGTGTTTGTTTTTTTGCAGACATCAAAAATCTCCAGGCGATGCTAAAAGCTAATTTCATGCGTTCACCTCATCTGCAAATGTCTTAATATCATCAAAACCATCTAATAAATAGTCGTATTTAATAGAAGGCAATGCTGCTTGATTTTTAAATGCTTGTCCACCTAAAACAATCTTAATCTCTGGGAAAAACCGTTTAATCTCATCACACACTTGTTGAGTAACTACAATGTTATAGGGATTAGTCACACTCATCGCAACAAAATCCGGTTGATAAGTTCTAAGTGCTGATATAATTTCCGTCTTTGGTGTGTTCGCGCCAATGTATGAAGCATCAAAACCTTGTAGCATCATAAAATGAGAAACCATAATTGCGCCAATTTCATGATACTCAAAAGCTGGAGTTAAGACAACAATTCTTTTATTGATATGCTTAATTTGTTTTTTTCTTTTTACAATATAAACATATACAGACTCTAAAATCGTTCTAATAATTGAGGTTCTAAAGTGCTCTTTCCATATACAGATTTCTTGATCCTCTACATCACACTCAAAATACATGAGTGAAGGAGCAAGTATATATTTATATAAATCTTCGATTTCAATCTTTTTTTCATCTAGCAAGGTCAGCGCATATAAGACACTTTGTTCTTTGTCTTCTTTTTTAAGTAATTTTAAAAAATGATTAAATTCTTTTTCGTAAGTCATAAGTTTCCTCGATTCAATCGTTACAATTTTTATTAAACTATTTATATTATACTTTATTTAGTTTAAATATAAACAAAAAAGCACTCCAAAATGGAAGTGCTTAATGCATTTATTTTGTATATGAAATTTGATAATGATCTAAAACTTGTTTAAACACTTTATCATAAACATCTTTATGGTCTAATAGGTATTGTTTTGCGTTTTCTCTACCTTGACCAATCTTATTATTATCATAAGCATACCAAGCTCCACTTTTTACAATGATATCTAATTCTGAACCAAGGTCCACAAGTTCACCAACTTGAGAAATACCCTGCCCATAAATAATATCAACACTTGCTGTTTTAAATGGTGGCGCAACCTTATTTTTAACTACTTTTATATTTGCCTTATTACCAATAAAGTCGGTTCCATTCTTAATTGCTTCACTTCTTCTAATCTCTAATCTTACAGAAGCATAGAACTTAAGTGCACGTCCACCTGAAGTTGTTTCAGGACTACCAAACATAACTCCAACTTTTTCACGAATTTGATTAATGAAAATGACCGTTGTGTTTGTTTTTGAAATTGCTCCAGAGAGTTTTCTCATTGCTTGAGACATCAATCTTGCTTGAAGTCCAATATGGGAATCTCCCATTTCTCCATTAATTTCAGCTTCTGGAACTAATGCTGCAACACTATCAATCACAATTGTATTAATGGATCCACTTCTAATTAATGCTTCAGCAATTTCTAATGCTTGCTCACCCGTATCTGGTTGAGATAAAATTAGATTATCAACATCAACACCTAAAGCTTTAGCATACTTTGGATCTAGAGCATGCTCTGCATCTATAAATGCAGCGTACCCACCTGTTTTTTGTATTTCTGCAATTGCGTGAAGTGCAAGTGTCGTTTTCCCTGAACTCTCAGGTCCGTAAATTTCAATAATTCTTCCCTTTGGATATCCACCAATACCTAGTGCGATATCTAGTCCAAGTGATCCTGATGGGTTTGCAGCTACGTTGTGATCTGCTTCATCACCAAGTCGCATAACCGCTCCCTTACCATATTGTTTTTCTATTTGTTTCATTGCAGCCTCTAAGGCTTGTGCTCTTTTATCTTTATCCATTTGTGCACCTCCATGTTATTGTAGTTAAAATTCTATTTTTTTACTTTAAATACTTTCAAAAACAACTGTTTTATTTTTTAATAAATAATCAATCCCACTAATTAAGGTAAATAGGATTGCAATCCAAAAAATAACATTCGCTACTATTGGTGTAATTCCAAAATCGTTAAACAACATTAAAACTAAAGCAATCATCGTTGTCGCTGTTTTAAACTTACCATAAGGCGATGCAGCAATGACGACACCTTTGTCAACAGCTAACAATCTAATACCGGTCACTAAAAACTCTCTCATGATAACAATCATCACTGCCCATATAGGAACCCTAACAGGATCTAATACTAGCAAATACAAAAGCGCTACTAAAACAAGCACTTTATCTGCAATTGGATCTAAAAATTTTCCAAATGTCGTAATTTGATTAAACTTTCTGGCAATATATCCATCAAGTAGGTCAGTGATTGAAGCAATCACAAATAAACCTGCAAAAATAAACTGATTGATCTGTAAACCGAGAAAACCAATCATCTCATCTAAAGGTTTAATGTATAAAAAAATAATCATTACTGGAATCATTATTACTCTTAATATGGTTAATTTATTTGCAGTTGTCATATAACGTGCTTCCTTTTCTTCAAATATACATCTATTTTAACATATTTCTTCGTTAACTGTTGTATTTTTAATTTGCATTTGATATAATTAATTGTGCGTAATTAGGAGGTGAAATTGTGGCAAATATCAAACAACAAATTAAAAGAAACAAAACGAATGAAAAAAGTCGTTTACGTAATGCATCTTTTAAATCTTCTGTAAAAACTGCGTTTAAGGCTGTTGAGCTTGCGGTTCATGCTAAAGATAAAGAAAAAGCGGAACTAGCATTATCCTTCGCTCATAAGAAATTAGACAAGGGTCAAGCTAAAGGCATCTATCATAAGAACTTTGTAGCTAGACATAAATCTCAATTAACAAAATCGGTGAATAGCCTTTAAAAAGAAGTTGCATCTCAAGGATGCTTCTTTTTTTTATAGCTTTTCGATTTCCCTATTTCCACCATATTGTGCAACATATTGCACATGGGGTAATCTGATGCCACTGACTCCATATTTTTTATTAAAGCCAATCACATTGACATATTTAGATAAATTAGGAAGTTCTTGATCCATCTTTTTTAAAACATCAAAGGTTGCTCTAATATCATCGATTGCTCTATGCGTATTAAGCACTTCAGCCTCATAAGTTTTAACTGCATTTTCTAAGCGATGCGGATATCTGTGTCTATCTTTATAAACAGCCATCACATCAAGGATATCATTTTTCACTATGTAATTTCGATCAATATATCTTCTAATGAAAAAATGTAGGAATGAGATATCAAATTGAATATTATATGCAATTAGTAATGGATTTCCTTCCATCATGGACAAAAGTTTATGACATCCAATCTCTTGCTCAATCCCATCTCTTAACAACATTGCATCAGTGATTTGGGTAATTTCAGTAATTTTTGCTGGTAATGGTTTATCAGCAAGCAATAGTTTATCAAAACTATCAATTTCAACATAAACACCATTTTGTTTTTCTAAAAGCAATGCTCCAATTTCAATGATTTGTTCAGTTTCTGGATATAATCCTGTCGTTTCAAAATCAAACAAAAGTATTTTTTTATGATTAAACATATCTAAGCTCCTAACAAGTACAACTCTAGACCGAGTTTTTTATCTATTTTTCCACTCTTAATCTCATAATCAAGTTTACTTAATTTTTTTAAGTGATCTTCTAATATGTTAAAATCTGCTTTTTGCGCATTTTTTAACAAATAATAAGCTCTTCCACTTCTAATGTTAAAATGATCTGCAATCTCATCTTGACGATATCCTTTATCAATCAGTAATTTTGTATGAATCAATTCTCGAATTTTACTCACAATAAAATTTAAAATTCTAAGTGGGTCTTCGTTTCTTGCCACTAGATCATAAAATATTTCGATTGTTTTGGCTTGATCTTTTGAAAGTAGCGCATTTGTGAGTTCAAAGATATTTTCTTCTAAGTTTCTACTCACTAGCAATATCACTTCTTTTTCACTTATTTCTTTACTATCATATGAGAACAACATTAATTTTTCAGCTTCTTGCGAAAGAAGTAAAAAATCATAATTTGTTCGCTCTAATAATGAATTAACAGCTTCATCTGAAATGACATAGTTAAATTTTTTGAACATATTTTTGACAAATACTGGGTATTCATCTTTTTTCATATCATTAATTTTTTCAATGAATGCATACTTCATTAACAATTCTTGTATTCTACTGGTTTTAGGGAGCGCCTCTAACATCTCAATAATAACGTAGACATCTGGATTAGGCTTTTCAAAATAAGCAATCCATTTTTTAAAAATCTCATCATCTTCTTTATCTAAGATTTGTATGTTTTTGATAACAATTACTTTTTGTTCAAAGAAAAAAGAAATAGTTTGCATATCTTCTAAAATATCTTCGCTCTTATTTTCTAATAAATCATAGCGCATGATATTAAAAGGGTCCACATTAAATTCTTTGATTTTCGCTTCCACATTGTGATGTAGTAAATATTCATTTTGACATTGAAAAACATAGATTGCTTCTGCCATATTGATGCCTCCTTATTTCTTATATCTATTATACTAAAAATCGGTCTAAATTGATAGATGAGTATGCCATTTTTCTTTCCTTCTTTTTGCTTGATAAGTTATTGTGCCTTGTTCATCTGTTCGAAAAATGAGACAACTCATCTTTTCATATCGTTTCACCACTTCTTCTGCTGGAAAACCATATTTATTAGACATCGATAGAGAAATGACAACAACTCTTGGTTTAACGATAGACAAAAATAATTCAGTCGATGAAGTTATCGACCCATGATGAGGGGCTTTTAGAACATCACTTTTTAATTGATGCCCATATTTTTCAACAAGATCATATTCTGCATCTTCTTCAATATCACCTGTAAATAAAAAGATTTGTCCATCATATTTCATTTGGAAAACCAACGATACGTTATTTTCATTTTCATAATCTTTGATAGGACCTAAAAAATCTATATTGATCGATCCACACTTAATTTTATCATTTGCTTTAAGTTTTAAAACGTTTTGATTATAAAAAGGATATCGATCATCGTAATAACTAACAATCACTTCATTGACTTTTATATCTTTCATCACTTGAAAAGCTTCTTTCATATGGTCCTCATGACTATGCGTTAGTATTAAATAGTCAAGTTCATAAATGCCTTGGTCCTTTAAGTATGTTGGTAATCCATCAAAGGCGTCTATTGCCATCTTACAGTTATTTGTATTAACAATTGCTGTATCTCCTTGCCCAACATCTAAAAAGGTGATAGACTCCATTTGTTGGTTGATTCTAAACACAGATAATAATAAGATGATGAGCATACATAAAAGTGTTCTCTTAAAAATATCTATGAATGATTTGGAGAAACAAATTCCGATCAATAAGAGATAATAAACCACTGATTGAAGTAAGTCAAACTTTGGAATAAAAAAATGTATTTGGAAATTAGATATCCAAAAAATCATTTTTTCAAACCAATCCAGTAGATAACGATACATTTGGTCTACGGCTGGTAATATAAATGTGAGTATTGAAAAAGGATATAAAATCATTGTAACCAATATGATTATCATTGGTAAAAGTAAGATTTGCAGTATGTAAATGTCATTGTAAAAAGGGATAATCATAATTGATATTGCCAAAGACATCATCAATTTTTGAACCAAACCTTGATATCCTTGTAGCAATGGATGAATGAGTTCTAATCCAATTAAAATAACGAAAGTTAAGATAAATCCTTGGTGATAGATAAAACCAATATTATAAATAATTAAAACTAGAAACGTAAGGAAGAGCATATCTAAGT
>CAYJDZ010000061.1:0-7958 GCA_964368955.1 uncultured Mariniplasma sp. | reverse complement strand
TTATTACACAAAATATGTTGAAAAAATGGGTTAATATTCCAAGCCATATTTTAGAATTAACCAACCAAAAAATTATAGAAGTTGAATCTTTTGAAAGCCTAAATACAGCAACTAACCTTGTTATTGGAAAAGTATTGACATGTGAAGCTCATCCAAATTCTGATCACTTAAATGTAACGACAGTTAATTTAGGGGATAGAGTTGAACAAATCGTTTGTGGGGCTTCAAATGTCGGCAAAGACCAATATGTTATCGTTGCTCAAGTCGGATCAGTTTTACCTGGAGATTTTGTGATTAAAAAATCGGTGATTAGAGGAGAAGCATCCCATGGGATGATCTGCTCTTTAAAAGAATTAGGCATTGATGACTCATTGATTCCTGATGATTTCAAAGATGGTATTTATTATTTTGATGAACCAAAAGAAATAGGGAAACCCGCATTAGATGTGCTTAATCTTGATGGCTGGAAAATGACTTTAGGGTTGACACCAAATCGCTCAGATTTATTATCAGTGATGGGATTTGCCTATGATCTTGCTTCATTTACCAATCAAAAAGTAGAAGTGCCTTTCGTCAAGATAGTTGAAAGTAAAGTTGTAAATCCAGTAAAAGTAGAAGTAAAGACTGATGGATGTCAAAGATATTACGCGAGACATTTAACTGACATTAAAATCAAAGAATCACCATGGTGGTTAAAAAGTGCATTATTAGCTCAAGATATTAAACCCATTAATAATGTTGTTGATATTTCTAATTATGTTTTAATTGAATATGGTACACCGCTTCACATGTTTGATGCAAATAAAGTTAAAACAAATCACATCATCGTTAGAAATGCTAAAGATGGTGAAGAAGTTGTGAGTTTGGATGGCATCAAACGGATCTTAACTTTAGATGACGTTGTCATCACAGATGGAAAAAATCCGATTGCGATTGGTGGTGTGATGGGCTTAGAAAATACGATGATTGATGTTAAAAGCACATCTGTTATTTTAGAAGCCGCATATTTCGAACCAAAAAGGATTGCGAAAACATCAAAAAGATTAAATCTAAAAAGTGATTCATCACTTCGCTTTGAAAGAGGACTTGATGATACCAGAGTTATCCTAGGTTTAGAGCGCGCAACTGAACTTTTAGTTGAACTTGCTGGAGCGAAAGTATCTAAGGGTATTACAACAGTTATTCAAAGTGAGATTAAACGTCCGCATATAGATATCAAGAAAACCTATTTTAATGAACGTTTAGGAATAACTATTTTAGAAAAAGACCTACTCGTATATTTTAGCAATTATAATTATGTAGTCGAAGTAAAAGCAGACTCATACGTGATCACGCCACCATCATATCGTATCGATCTAGAAATTGATGCGGACATCTTAGAAGAAGTGGCAAGAATGCATGGGCTTAATCAAATTCCAATGGAAAAACATTTAAGTCAAACCAATGGCTATTTAACAACCAAACAAAAAAGAAAAAGAAGTATTAGACACGAACTAGCTGCGATGGGTTTAAATGAAATCATTAGTTATTCTCTCATACCAGAGCTAGAAGTGAACAGATATTTAAATGTAGGAGAGAAAGTATCAGTTTTAATGCCTTTATCAGAGGATAAAAAAACATTAAGACAAAGCTTGCTACATGGTCTATTACAAACAGTTAACTACAATCAAAATAGACAACAAAGCGATGTTTGTCTATTTGAGATGGGTCATGTCTTTGCCAAAGGCATTGAAATCCCTCTATTAGGAATTGCGATGAGTGGTGTTTGGCACCAATCACAGTGGCAAAAACAAGGAATCAAAGCAGATTTTTATGTCCTTAAAGGGATACTAGATAAACTGATGGCTCAATTTGGGATAGTACTTGATTACAAACCAACAAGTGAACATACTAAGCTGCATCCATATCGGCAAGCACATTTGCTTTATAAAGGTAAAACCATTGGTTATATCGGGGAAGTACATCCAAAAGAAGTAAAAGCTCTTGATATTAATGCGACTACAATCTTAGAAATAGAATTAATGCCTATTTTAAACCATGAAGATCGATTTGAATTTGAAGCTATATCGAGATATCCCAATATCTCAAGAGACCTAGCAATTGTTGTTGATGAAAAATTAAGAGCAGATCTCTTGATTGAGTTAATTAAACAGACAACTAAGAAACAACTTGTATCCATTCATGTCTTTGATGTTTATAGTGGAACGCATATAGAACAAGGGAAAAAATCAATCGCATTTAATTTAGTTTTTAACAATCAAGAAAAAACATTAGAAACTGAAGAAGTTGACAAATTAATGAAAAAAATTATCTCAAGACTACAGTATGAATATCAAGCAGAGGTAAGAAAATAAACCTGGGTCATCAGGTTTTTTTCTTCTATAAAAAGAAAAATCGTGTATAATAAATAGTGGGTGATGAAATGTTAATTTATGATTTAACGAAAGAAGAAATAATTGAGTTTTTAGGCAATAATGGCTATAAAAAATATCGTGCTGATCAGTTATGGCACTGGCTTTATATCCAAAAGATTGATAAATTTAATGAGATTAATAATATGCCAAAAGATATTATTGAACTCTTAGAACAAAATTTTAAATTAGAAGCTTTAGAGCTTGTTTTAAAGCATCAAAGTCAAGATGGCACCTTGAAGTGCCTATATGCACTTCATGATGGTCATTTAATCGAATCTGTTCTCATTAAACAACATTATGGCAATAGCATTTGTGTGACAACCCAAGTTGGTTGTAACATAGGCTGCTCTTTTTGTGCATCAGGTCAATTGAAGAAGAAAAGAGATTTAACCTCAGGGGAAATCGTTGCGCAAATTATACAAACAGAAAAATTATTAAGTGAGAGAATTAATTATGTCGTTGTAATGGGTATTGGTGAGCCATTTGATAATTATGAGAACTTACTTAAGTTCTTACAAACTATAAATGATGCTAAAGGCCTTTCTATTGGGGCTAGACACATAACTGTGTCAACCAGTGGTATCGTGCCTAAAATCAAAGAATATGCGCATTTTGGGATGCAAGTGAACTTAGCTATCAGTCTACATGCACCAAATAATAAGATTAGAACCCAATTAATGAAAATTAATCAAGCCTATCCTGTTGAAGAAGTAATTGATGCGATTAAGTATTATTTAAAAGTTGCTAATAGAAGAGTCACCATTGAATATATTTTAATTGATGAACTTAACGATACCGAAGAAGTCGCATTAGAACTTGTGAAGGTTTTAAGAGGCTTAAATGTTTATGTGAATTTAATTCCTTATAATGAAGTGATTGAAGCCCCTTACAAACGCTCTAAGCCGGAATCACAATTGAAATTTTATGATGTATTAATGAAAAATAGAATTCAAGTAACTTTAAGAAAAGAACAAGGTCATGATATTAACGCTGCATGTGGACAATTAAGAAGTCAACATTTGTAGGAGGCGAATTTGAAAAAAGGATTTATTAAAAAATTAATCGCAAATCATTATACCGTCATTGATTTAGATACTAAGGATGAAGTTATTTGTCAAGCACGCGGAAAATTTAGACATGTGAAAGTAGATGAAGATAGTAAATATAACGTCCAAATCACGAAAAGAACGAAAAAAGAGACTAAATTTATCCAAATGAGTCCTAAAGTTGGGGATCATGTTTATTATGATGATAGAGAAGATCAAGTCTTAATCACTGAAATTCTACCTCGTAAAAATGAGCTAGAAAGACCAGATGTCGCAAATGTAGATCAAGTTTTGCTTGTTTTTTCGGCTATTAATCCAGATTTTAGTTTTCATTTACTCGATCAATTTCTAATTATTCTTAATCAAGAAAACTTAGCTCCAGTCATTATTATTTCTAAAATAGATTTAATTGAAGAGGATAAGTTAACAGCTTTAAAAGAAGACTTAAAGTATTATGAAGGTATAGGATATGAAATCTATTATGTCAATAGCAAACAAAGAGTTGGTATTGATGTCTTAGGCCATATCTTTAAAGATAAAATTACTGTTTTGGCTGGCCAAACAGGTGTTGGTAAATCAACACTTCTAAATGCTTTAATGCCAGAGCTTGGACTTAAAACTCAAGAAATTTCTAAAGCATTAGGTAGAGGTAAACATACCACAAGACATACAGAATTATATTTATACAATGAAGGTTATATCGTTGATACACCAGGATTTTCTAAAATAGAGTTTAAGATTTTTTACGCAGATGAGGTCAAAGATTTTTATCCTGATTTTATCAAGTATAGTCAAACTTGTAAATTCAAAAACAAGTGTAATCACATTCATGAGCCTGGTTGTGCGGTTAAAGAAGCTGTTTTAAAAGGTGTAATATTACCTTCAAGATATGAAAACTATAAAACCTTTTATGAAAATATAAAAGATCAAAAAGATAAATATTAAGGAGACATACTATGTTAGTCGCGCCATCCATATTAACTGCAAATTTTGCAAAGTTAAACGAAGAACTGATAAAAATTGAATCAGCTGACAAAATCCATTTGGATGTAATGGATGGACATTTTGTCCCAAATATATCCTTTGGACCTCATATTTCAAGAACAATTGCTAAAGTTTCCAAACTCCCGTTAGATATCCATTTAATGGTATCTGATCCTTTGTTTTGGATTGATCAATTTGTATTTGAAAATACTGAGTTCTTAACCATTCATGTAGAAGCTAAAAAACCACATGAAGCAATTAAAAAAATAAAGGAAGCACATATTAAAGCGGGTATTTCGATAAAACCAAAAACGCCTGTCTATGATATCATTCCCTTTTTAAATGATGTTGAATTAGTCTTAGTGATGACTGTTGAACCTGGATTTGGTGGACAATCATTTAAAGCGGATATGATGGAAAAAGTTATTGAACTTGTCAAACTTAGAAAAGAAAAAAACTTAAATTTTTTAATTGAAGTTGATGGAGGTATCTCAGATCAAACCATTGAAGTTTGTAGACAAAGTGGTGTCGATATGGTTGTTGCTGGAAGTTATGTATTTAATCATCCAAATCCTGCATTAGCGATACAAACTCTTAAATGAGAGCGCTCATTATCGTCCATCCAACACCTAAGGATATTAGAGGCATCATTACACTCAAAGACGATGATTATATCATCGCTGTTGATCAATCGGTTTTAAGTTTATATAAACAAAGAATCAAGATAGATCTAGCCGTTGGAGATTTTGATTCACTTAAAAATTTAGGTGTTTTAAATCAATTGAATGTTATAAAATTAAAGCCAGAAAAAGATGTTACTGATACCTATCAAGCCCTTGTTGAAGCCAAGAAGTTAAATCCTGATGAAATGATTATGATTGGCGGGATAGGCGGGGATAGAATTGAGCATTTTATGGTACACTTGCTTCATTTTAATGAGTTTAAAAACCTTAAGATGATTGATGATCATAGTGAAATCTTTATGCTTGAAAGCGAAGAATTAACGGTTGACCATAGAGGGTATATATCTGTTTTTGCATATGATCATGCGGTCGTTAGCCTAGAAGGATTTAAATATCCATTAACTAATTATGCACTCAATAGATTTGATCCACTTGGGATTAGTAATGAAGTTATAAAAGAAAAAGCACACATTCAAATTCATGAAGGTAGAGTGCTTGTAGTCCTATCAAAAAGAGATAGATAAGTATAAAAAAATAAAAGGCGATTGCCTTTTTATTTTTTAAACGCGTTCTAAATTGTTCTTCTTTAAAGCTCTAGCAGATACTTTTACTTTTATAATCTTGCCATCTTCGTCTTTAATGCGAACAGTTTGTAAATTACTCTTCCAAGTACGGCGAGTAGCATTTAATGCATGACTGCGTTTATTACCAAAAACTGTCTTTTTTCCTGTTACATAGCATGTAGCCATAATCTCACTCCTTACTGCACAATTTAATTTAACACAATTTGAGCAAAATTGCAACACGTAAGTAGATAAAAATGTGAATTTTACGTTTTTAATTGATTTAAAACTAGATATGGTATAATGTATTTGAATTTAACAGAAGAAAAGACGTTGCATTTTGGCTTTATTGATGCTATACTGTTAAAGTATTTATTTGAACAACGAAGTAATATTGAAATTAATTGAAAAATATATATAGACATTTTTCCAAAATATGAGGAGGATCGAAATGGCTAATAAAACCGTCAGTGGATCTCTATTTAAGAAAATGGTTACAAACGGAGCAATCAACTTAAAAAACAATCACAAAGAAATTGATCATTTAAACGTATTTCCAGTACCCGATGGTGACACAGGAACTAACATGCAAATGACGATGATGGCCGGTATTAAAGAAGTAAACAATTTAGAAAGTCAATCGATTATCGATATATCTAAAATTTTATCACGTGGACTACTCATGGGAGCAAGAGGTAACTCTGGAGTTATTCTTTCCCAATTTTTCCGTGGTGTTTACTCAGAAATTGCTAAAATTGATAATGGATCAGCAACAGTGCAAGAATTTATTCAATCACTTGTTGGTGGTTATCAAATGGCATATCGTGCAGTGATGGACCCAGTTGAAGGAACAATCTTAACAGTTGTTCGTGAATCAGCTGAAAAAGTACTTCGTGAACAATCTAACTTAAAGAGTGTAGAAGACGTATTAAAAATGTATTTAGACCAAGCAAAAGAAACATTAATTAAAACTCCAGACTTACTACCAGTTTTAAAAGAAGCAGGTGTAGTAGATAGTGGTGGCGCAGGATTTATTAAAATCATTGAAGGATGGATGATGGCACTTAACGGTCAAATGTTAAATGAAACTGATCCAGTTGATGTCCCATCAACAATGGAACATTTCCATGGCGCTGAAAATTTAGGCGACATAGAGATTAAATATGGATATTGTACAGAGTTTATCGTGAAACTTCACAACCCTGAAAAATTCTCAGGGGATTTCATGAAAAATCCATTATCACAAATGGGTGATTCATTAGTTGTCGTTACTGATGACGATTTATTAAAAGTACATGTCCATACTAACCAACCAGGTGTTGCGTTAACACTTGCTCAAAAATATGGCGATTTACAAACTATAAAAATTGAGAATATGAGAATTCAACATTCAACGATTATGCATCAAGAACAAAAAGATGCTAACAAAGTTGAAAAACCAAGAGCTAAATTTGGCATTATCGCAGTTGCTTCAGGTGAAGGTATTCATGAAGCATTTAAAGAATTAGGCGTAAACACGATCATTGATGGTGGTCAAACGATGAACCCATCGACAGAAGCTTTTGTTAAGGCTGTTGAAGAGTTAAATGCTGAACATATCATTATCCTACCTAATAATAAGAATATTATTTTATCAGCAGAACAAACACTTGATATTTGTCAAGATCGCTCAATTAGAGTATTAAAAACTAAGAGTATCGCTCAAGGGTATTCATCTTTAATGGCATTTGATCCAACGCAAGAGTTAGATGATAACATTGAAGAGATGACAGGCATTGTTTCTAATATGCGTTCAGCTGAAATTACTTATGCAGTGAGAGATACTGAAATTAATGGTGTTAAAATTAAAATTGGAGACTTTATCGGAATCACACGTGGTGAAATTTTGGTCTCTACACCTAACAAAATAGAAACAGTTCAAAAATTGTTAGAAGATATGGTTGATGAGGATAGAGAAATCATTACAATTTTCCATGGCGTTGATGCAACTGAGGATGAAGTGATGGCTGTTGTAGAACACGCTAAGAAACTAAATCCTGATATAGAAGTTGATTTAATCAATGGGAAACAAGAAATCTATTCATTTATAATTGCAGTAGAATAAAAAAAGGGTAAAACCTTTTTTTTAAAGCGGGAGTGGTGGAATGGTAGACACGCATGCTTGAGGGGCATGTGGCTTTAGGGCCGTGTGAGTTCAAATCTCATCTTCCGCACCATTAGACGAGCATTGGTCTGATACAAAAGCGATTTACTAATCGCCTGAGTTAT
>CAYJDZ010000060.1:0-8229 GCA_964368955.1 uncultured Mariniplasma sp. | reverse complement strand
GTTCCTGTAGGAAGAATTGCTGATGGATCTCTAAAGTTAAACTTTAAAGAAGTACTAACTTGTTGAGCAGTGATATTAGATACCATTGGTGTACGAGTTGATCCACCATCAATTTGATAACTATATGCATAAGGTAGAGTTGAACCTGAACTATAACTTACATTTAGACGTATTTCATAATCAGTAATATAGTTATCATTCATAAATGATGTAAAGTTTTGAGAAACCTGACTATATGATGACATATATCCAATAGTTCTAAGGCCAGTTGGACCATTATAGTTAAATGTATAACTAAATACTGGATCTAAGTCTGGCTTGCTGGCTTCTGGTATCGTTGGATCTGCAAAATCTTTTAATAAGCTTTGATAACTAGAAAGGTAGGCTGACATATTGGTGCCATAGGGGAACCCATAATAATCTTCTACTGTTTTTGCGATTACAGCGTTATTTGGTAACAATGCATCTCTAATATTATAATAGACTGTAACTGGACTTCCATTCGTGAAATCAAGAGTTTTTAAGTTTAGATTAAACGTAATGACACCTCTAGTGGATGGTGATGAAGGTTGAACAACTGTTGGATTATAAAGTTTTGTCATTGATCCCCCAATTTCTTTTAAATAAAGAGAGGATTCATTATTTTCAAGTAGCACTGATTTATCACTATATGAGGTTTGATAAAGGGTTTGGTACTCTATTTGAAGCGCTTGATACATAGAGTCTGAGCTTGCATCTATTCTAACAGGTAGTTCATAGTCAATATCGTATGATGGAAGCGTTCCATCTATATTATTTTGAAGTGGCAATATATTTCCAAATGAAATATTTGCTGGAAGAATCGCTCCAAATGTTGATCCAGATGATGTAGCTAGCACATACATCCCATTAGGTCTCGCATTAATGAATGTAGGAGATAAGTTTCCGTTTTCAGAATAATAAATATATTGTTGTAATACAGGGTCTGTTTGCATCTCAAAAGTAGGACTATAAACATATTGTCCTGTCAAATCGATTTCTTCTTCTGTAATGATAGGCACTTGAAATGCAACCCCAAAGTAATATCCATTCGATTCATTATAAGAAGATGAAGAACCCGGGGTTCTAGTAGACTCTAAATCCCAGACTTGATTATAATGAGGGAGTCCATATACGTTTTTATATTCTGCGCTTGTACCTGCAACTACTTGTGAACCAGAAACTACTGACCATCCTGAATCGTTATAACCAGGACCAGCACTTCTAGAAATCATTCTAGTTTGATTGTTTGAGTAACTAGCTCCTGCATAACCGATTTTAGTATATTCACGGCCATAATAACTAACTTCAGTACGATTAATTCTTTTCGTATAGGTTGTTCTAATCCATTGATCAGCTCCACTATTATAGGTGTACATATATTTTTGTGATGTTATGGCTATATTCGTCAGCGTTCTTTCTAATTGAGGGTTACTACTTCTATCATAAAAATATGAATAACCGGTAAAAACTGCTTGAGTTGTATCGTGTTTTCTAGCACTATAGTAAGTAGCATTGGAAAAGTCAAAGTATGAAACTGAAGATGTATAATTATATACTTGGTCTAATCTTCCAATTAAATCGACATTAGGATCCATGTTTACAATAAAGTTGAATGTGGATCTTGAATCATTATTGCCATACATAATTTGACTTTGCGCACGTTGAAGACGCCCAAAAATACCTCCAAAACCGCGTTTATTTTCTGGAAATAATCTGATATCGCTTATTGTATTTGGAAAAATAAATACATCGTCTACTGCGTAAAAGCCTTCACGAATAGTTTCATAATCCAGGATGTCAACATTATTATAATTGACTTGAGATGTACCTTTATTAAATGCTCTAACACGTCCATAGTTAATAGCTGTATCAATTTTTACATATTCAGTTGTTAGAACGAAAGTTGCACCAGCAATTCCTCCAGCAACATCAGTTGAACTGATTTCACCATGATTAAGCATACGTCTCATAATGGATAGTCCATAACCAATTACGCCACCAGCAGATGCATTAATACCAGGTCTATCAGCGGTTGAGTCTTTCGTATAAACATATACTGTTGAACTTCCATAATAGCTTACCGGTAATGTGCTATCAAACATGATATTGCTAGCTGAAGCGGTAGCATTGGAATTATCATATTCTGAGATTGTTATTGTCAAAGCAGAAACATTCCCATAATTAATTGAGTTGGATAAAATTGAGTTTTTAATATTATTATTATCATTTGTATAAAAAAGTTCTATATTTCCAGTGTCTAATTCAGCAAATGTAGCACTTGCTAAAATCCCACCAGCTCTACTAAAGTTCTTAGATTTTGCAATGATTTCACCTTTATTGGCAGTATCATAAATTCTAGAACGATAACTCAATACAGCTCCAGCAATACCGCCTATAACGACACCATATCTGAATTTTAAGACAACACCGCCAGTGTTTGCATTTGTAGAAAAACTCACATTTGTTGTATCTACATTACTTAGGTTTTCGAAGCGTAGATCTCCTAGATTTACGGAGTCTTGGATATCGCCATCGTTAAATGTAGCAATTCCACCTGCAAAGACGTTTGCATGGCCAGTAATCCCATAAAGACTTGAGTTATAAGTGGATAGTAAATTAGCACTATTAACTGAGTTTATGATTCCAATGGTCGCTTTTGGCATTGCTAAGTTCCCATTTGGATCCATATCCCCAGAATTATTATAATTGACAAAGCCACCGACATAGATATTGTTTCTTTGTGTTCTATTTACAGAGTTAGATGTAATTTCAGCAACAATAATGCTACCATTAACTAAGCTATTTCGAATGTACTTTCCATTGGTAAGCGTTTTTGTAATCCCTGCAACAAATAATTCTTTATTTGAACCAGACGTTTGCATCAAGACATTTGAAACTCTAATTGTTGCATCATATGTAACATTTAAATAATTAATGTTTTCTGATAAGGAAATTCCAGCTAGATTTTGTGTTTGAGACATTGTTTGATTCTGATAAATAATGTCTCCCTTATTTTCAACAAAACGTAGAATTGATTGACTATTTAAAGTAGAGTAGTAAACACCTGAATAATCATAGGAACCATAAATTTGAATATCTGCGTTATTTCTTGATTGTGATAAAATCACTCCGGAACCAACATTATAAACTAATGAAGTGTAATTTAGATTATTAAAGTCACCTGTTACAACACCTGTACCTTGATTAATTGTGTAATAGTTCAATAAACCCGTGCTTTTATTAAATAGGTGAATAAACTCTGTTTCTTCAGAGTGATTTGAAACAAGTATACTTGCTGAATTTACGATATTAGATCCACGAGACAAGACATCGATAACACCTTTATTAGTAAACAAGCCAAATGTTAAATTCATTTCATAAGCTAGACCACTACTCATACCGATAACTCCACCTGCATAAATAGTTTCAGTGCTTGCTGATTTCATTTCTCCAGCTGTTAGAGTTCCCTCATTTGTAAGTAGACCCAATACATTATTTGCTTGAGTCGTATTGGTAACTTTACCAATCACACCACCCATATATAGAGTTGGTGCACTTGATACTGTCATTTGTGTAGAAGTTGTTCCAAAAGCGTTAATATTAACCTTATTATAAACATCTGTTAAGACAAGTTGTGTTTGTCCAGTGCTTCCGATGACACCACCAAAATGATAACTTGGATTTATTAAAATGTCTGTACGGTAAACATGGTTAGTATTTGGAATGATGTTACCTTCTAAATAAACTCCAGAAACTGTGCCACTTGCTCTACCAATGAGGCCACCAACATGCATTTCGCCTAATGTCTTATTGCCTAAATCAATCTCAACATTGCCTAAAACATTTCTAACAGTTCCTGATTTAAAGTCACCTGCAAGAATTCCTGCATAAGTAGAGACACCAGCAAAGTTATCAGTTTCGGTTAAAGAAAGCTTAGCATCATAGAAAATGATATTGTAGACTTGTCCTGTAAGAATACCAAACATGCCTGCATAATAACTTTGTTGAACCATGCCATTAACTATTTCTAACCCATAAATATAAATTTCATTTGACACACCTGCAAAAATACCGCCAAATTCGACAGTAGGTGTTGAATATGAGTTAGGTGCAACACTGCTCATATTAATGTTATCTGTGATTACATAATTCATTTCACGAAATGGTGTTAAACTTGAATCTCTTGTATAATCTAACATTTTAGAAAAAGCAACTAAATCAAGTGCATCTTCTATCACATAGTGTGTCGCTAAAGATACTTTGTCTAAAGGGTCAGTTGAAAGTGAAATACTAATTGGTGAAGTCACTAAGTTTAATCCTAAAGTCGAAGGATATTTCGCATTTGGATTACTCTCAGCAGGATAGTAATACCATCCTGTACCTAAAACTGCGTTAGATGATCTCAGTTGTGCTGTTGTCATTGAGGTTGCGTAACTATTAGGAGTTGTTATATTAAATGAACTCCCACTAATCGTAACTATTTCTTGATACAATGTATCATCAAAAGCTAAGTAGTTATAAACACCACCCGGATGATTGGTGTAGAGTACTGGTTGAACAGTAAATCTAGAACCATAGGAAGCATTCATGACAACTCTAGATACATAATAAGCGTTATTAAATGTTCCATAATTGTCAAATAGAATGCCAGAAGCCTCACCAGCAGACGCAACCATTCTAATACCAGATACTAGCGCTGTTGCGCGATAATCAATTACATAGACGTGGTTGACATTTCCACTTGAACGGTTGATTCCGACTATGTTCGCAGCTTTATATAAAGTTGTGCTTTCAAAGTTGAATTCATAGGTCGGATTGATCATTCCAAAGTTTTGAATTGTCCCTTCATTATAAGCAAACATTGCATAATATTCAACATAAGATATCTCAGTTTCAAACTCAGTACCTTCATATAACGATTCAGTTAATAGGTTATAACCTGAGAAATAAAGATTTGTAATTTCAAATCCATTACCATCAAATGTTCCCTTAAAAGCTTGTTCATAATGGGTAGATTCAATATAAAAATCATAACCAATTGGATTAAATTGTTTAGATTTCATAACTGAGTAGTCAATATCTCTTCCAAGTGCATAATCAAGACTTAAGAGTTTAGTAATTGCTAGACTCGTTAATTTAGTTTCGTATGTGCTATATTTTAATTTATAAGAAACATCA
Organism: uncultured Mariniplasma sp.; assembly: GCA_964368955.1. Classification (GTDB taxonomy): domain Bacteria; phylum Bacillota_I; class Bacilli_A; order Acholeplasmatales; family Acholeplasmataceae; genus Mariniplasma. The sequence goes on along the minus strand of CAYJDZ010000060.1, from coordinate 3,030 downwards.
ATTGAAAAACGATACAGTTCTTCTGCTGTATCAAATCTAATGATTTTATCCCATGTAGCTAAGTTAATTGCATTGATTTGTGCTGAATTCGTAGCAATGGTATTTCTAAATGTTGTGTAAGTAATATATGTGTCTTCAGGTAGAGTAAGCGTTGGCAATTCTTCATATGAATGATCAGTAAAGGTGCCATATTGATCTTGAGCAATTGATGGAAAACTAATATTTAAAATTTTGCTTCCAACAACTATACTAAATAAAGCAATAAATATAAATAGGATTGTTTTTTTTGCTATATTTCTCATGTCCAACTACCTCCCCATGGTGGATTTGGCAATCCCCAATTATAAGTGGGTGCCATATTTCCTGCTTGAATTGCATCAACTAAAATTGCAAATTGTAATGTGTAACCAAATGATTTTGTTTTAAATTCATCTCCATCATATTCTTCTACAAATGATATCGATAATTGTGTAGAATCCATTTCACGTTCAATTTTTTGTGGATAATAATAAAAACCATCGTTTAGCTTATTGTCGAACCAATGATCGATTTTTGTGACAACATCACTAGATGTAATCCCACCAAGAGCAATTTCCGCATCTAAAAGATCTTGATACAAAGTACCATTAACGTCCCATTCTCTTGAAAAAGCATAATTAATGGGTTGATCAACGATGGAAACTTCACCTTTATTACCCTCAAAGTCAACAGTTCTTAAAGTAAGTGCATCTATAATTGATACTCTAAGATATGTATCTACAGTACTATTAACTTTAATGTTGATTCTTAGATTATCTATATAATCATCTGCTTCAAAATCTGTAACATCAATTGAAAAGACTCCTGTTTTAGTCATCACGGAACTTCCTGTGTTGATACTGAAATCTTCGGGTTCCAACATAATACCATCTAAATATATTTCATAAGAAACATCAACTTTTGCTGCTGTAGCAATAAAAGATTCTGTTCTATTAACAAGTACAAACCATGTATAAGTCAAAGTTCCCAACACAGAAAATAACAAAAAAGATATAGCAATAATGATATATTTATACTTTCTTGTTAAGTGCATCATAACTTTATACCTCTTTTACTATTCTTGAATGAGTGAATATAGACCATCAATTAATAGTTCACCATCTTGAAATCCAACACCTTGATCTGGAGTATATGGATCTAAACCTATTGAAAACTCAATCACGACTATATGTTGAGAAGCTATAGTTGACTCAAATACATTGATATTATTTTCAATAACCATATTTCCGCCATCCATATAGTAATCAAATAGATTACTCATCCGATAGCTTTCAAGATTGTATCCTAAATATTCAATTGGATTAACATCAATTAAATCTAAAAGAATATCATCATCTAAATAATAATTATTAGCAACATAATCTGGATTCGATTCAAACCACTTAAGATTTATTATACCATTTTCAATGAAAAAGAAGTCAGTCAAATTGTATTCTATTGCTGTTTGCATTGCTCTAATATTGAACAATGTGATATCAAGTTCCATATCGTCATCACCGATAGGATTAGAATTACTAACAACAACTCTAATATTTATAAGGTCCCCTGGTAACATGCTTGATAAATAGGCATTAATATCAGCAGGTTCATTAAAGCTAGTATATCCTCCACCATTGATTCCGTATTGGACTTCTAAATTAAGGTTTCTTCTAATAACTTCAGAACTTACTTCTTTAATGTTGTTGACATTTGTTTGAGAGAACCAAGCATAAACAGCTGTTGTAAACAGCGTAATTGCGATAAGCATTATGATAATTGATTTTATAATTTGTTTCATGTCTTGGTCCTCCTTTTTTATTTTTTTAAACTAAAAGCCAGTTGAACTCATAATTGAGTGCAACTGGCTACCTTTTAATAAGGCCCTATAGCTTTGCGTCACCAGGTCACCCTAGTTTTGCCAAATTTGTATTTCTATATAATTTTTATTAATATTCTAAAAATTATGCAAGCATTAATAAACAAAAAACCAATTGAACTCATTTTTGAGTGCAACTGGCTACCTTTTGATAAGGCCCTATAGCTTTGCGTCACCAGGTCACCCTAGTTTTGCCAAAATTTATGGATTATTTACTTTCTTCTTCTATTTCTTTCAGTATTTCTTTTCTTTTTGCTTCTTTTAGTGCCAATAATTCTTCTTCATGTCGTTTTTTTGCAGCTTCTTGTTGATCTTCTTGATATGTTCTTACTAGATGTATTATCTCAGAAATCAACATAACTGTCAAGACAATTGCTAACCCACCGAAGATTATTCCTTTCGATGAAGTCATGATGTTTGCTATCGGTTTAAGAAACGTAATTTTTGATTGGTAGATACCTTGGAAATTGATTTCAGTTACATATTCTTGATATGTTGGCTGATCAACTTGACTGTTATTATCACCCTTTGTGATAATGCCCTCATCTTCAATCCCAACAACTCTGTGAATGACTAGAATATGACCTCCAGAACCATTCACACCTTGAAATACAATGACGTCATTTATTTTGATATCATCAATCGTCGTTTTCTTAATGAACACCATATCATTGACATCTAGCGAGTCTATATTATCTCCCACCATTGAATCAGTTGGGACAACTGCTAATGCTCTATTAAAAATAAATACAGGTTGGTTTCTTCTAAGTGCAATCGTTCCTGATATCATCAAGAAAATTGATGATATAAATATTAAGATGGCTAGTGTTGTGAAAAAACCTGTAATTACTTTTTTCATGAATGCTCCTAAGTTGATACGATTGTATGAATTTTAATCAATTTTAATATCTTCAATTTTACTTTCTAACTTTTTCATTGTTGTCTCTGCAATTTTTGATTTTTGTTTTTTGATGCGACTGGCAGATTGTTTAAGCATTTTTTCTTGTTGTCTCTTTAATCTTAGTCTTTCTTGATTTCTTTGTTTCTTTAATTTATCCTCTAAGCGTTTCTTATCGGCTTTTTGTTTGTCTCTGATGTTCTTTAATTCTTGTTCATATAGTAGTTTAGATTTCTTC
>CAYJDZ010000059.1:0-8320 GCA_964368955.1 uncultured Mariniplasma sp. | reverse complement strand
GAACTAAATAATAAGTTCTAGTTGAATATTCTGAAACAATTGGAACAAACGATAAAATTGACTTTTGATCTTGAAATTTTAGATCGAAGACACCTGTTTTATGATTAACAACAATATCCTTAATTTGATTGATATAATCTTCTGAATAACCTGATTGTCTAATATAGTTATAAAACAAAATGTCATATTGATTAAGATTTGAACTTAAATAAATAGTGTTTTCTTCACCCATTAACACAAATTCATTCTCAAGTTTTTCGGAAGTCAAAAAAGTTGAAACATAAGGTTTGAGTTCAAATAGTGCGATATAATCTTCTACTTTAAAGACAGCATACATGACATAATCAAATTCAACATTAAAAGCTCGATTAAAATTGTAAAACGTGATGTCTTGATCAAAATCAATTTCTCCATAATTATCAACAAACACATAATTTTGACTATTGATTGTGATTTGTCTTAAATCTACATCTATCTCACCAAAATAAGTGTATGACTGCCCTAGCACCTTCAATTGTTCAGGGTTAGCGTTTAATTCAGTAACTGGATCCAAGGTTTGTTCTATATAAGAAAGGATTACATCTTCATATTTCGTGTAATCATATTTGAGTTGCATCTCTATTTGTTTACTTACTATTTGACCAGATTCAATTAATTGATCTCTTGCTTGATTCATAATAAATTTACTTGCTATTTGAGTATAAGCAAAAACAACTACAACCATCAATAGGATGTAGGATAACATAAATATAATTGCAAGTTTCCATGTATATCGCTTCACTTTTTGCCATACCCCTTCATATGTCTATATTTTTATTATATCTCAAATTTATCAATATGCTATCTTTACTTAATTTAAGTTTAAGAATAGTTTACCATTAATTGTTAGAAATATGTAAGTGATTTTATTTATAGATGTCAATTAAGCACCTATCAAACGCGAAAACAATGGTATAATAAACATAAAGGAAGGATAATGAGCATATGAAATTAAAGGTTAAGAAAAGCAGTAAAATCAAAGACATGAAAAATTATTACCAAAATATGCTCATGACTTTTTCACTTGAAGATCATCAGCAGTTAATTTTGTCAGCGTCATTGGCATCTTTTTTATCTACAAAAAATATGATTGATGTTTCTACATTTAAATCCTTTTTTGTACTTAACAGTCAATCATTAATTGATGACTTACTCAATTCACAAAAGATATCATCAACTATTATTGAATTACTAGAAAATAAGTTTTGCAAATTAAGTTTTAATAAGTTAAAGCAAATAGGTTATTTGATTGAATTACCTGAACTTAATAAACTTCAAGATGAATTAAAGTATTCTAAATCTCTCTTAAAAAAACAAGAGTCTTTTCTATATCAAATGAGTCATGAGCTAAAGACACCTTTATCTGCTATAGGAAGTTACTTAGAACTTCTAAAAACTAGAGACCTAGACCAAATTTCCAATGATTATATTGATTATATCGAAAAAGCTTATGACCAGGGCTTATATCAAATGAATTCTATACTTGAATTATCAAAACTAAATCACCAAACACCAGTCATTCATGAAGATGACATTGACTTAAAATTATTGTTTGAAGATCTACACCACATATTTAAAGCTTCTCTTGATGCTAAAAATCTTTCTTTTCATATCATTTTCCATCATATACCAATGTTTGTGAGTGATTTAGGATTTTTAAAACAAATATTGACAAATATGATCTCAAATTCGATTAAGTTTACAAAAAGTGGTTCAATCTCAATAGAAACATCGATGACTAGTGATATTCAAAACCAATCCATAGAGATAAAAATCACCGATACAGGAATTGGCATGACTGAAGAAGAGCAAGTAGGATTATTTGACGCATTTTCTCAAGCAAATGAAGATATCTCAAAAACATACGGTGGTACCGGGTTAGGACTTTCAATTGCATACAAACTTATTTCTCTTCTTGAAGGACATATCAAAGTAGATAGTCAATACCAAGTAGGTACAACTTTCACAATGAGTCTTCCTTTTAAAAAACAAAATAACGCTAGTTTGTTAGATAAATGCAGAAAAACTTATTCCAATCCAAAATCTGGTTTATCTATTTTAGTTGCCGAAGATAATATCTTAAGTTTAAATGCAACATCCGACTTACTTTTAAATATAGGCTTGAAAGTTGTAACAGCAAAAAATGGTAAAGAAGTATTAACTAAATTTTTAGAATATCCTTTTGATTTAATCTTGATGGATATTCAAATGCCCTTGATGGATGGATTCGAGGCAACTAAGGCTATTAGAGAAACTGATAAATGTATTCCCATCATTGCATTAACTGCAAATACTTATCAAGACCACTACAAAAAATGTATAGATTCAACTATGAATGATGTCTTATATAAGCCCTTTAAAGCAAAACAGCTCTATGAAATGATCTACCAATATACAAAAACCAACTAAACTTTAAAAATTGTTTAGTTGGTTTTTATTTATAGATTTTTATGTTGATTTAAGTGTTTTTTTTCAATATCTAATAATTGTTTTTTTAAATAAATGTAGTCTTTTCCAGAATATCCAGTTAATGATTTGTCTTTACCGATGACTCTATGACAAGGAACGACAATACCGATTGGATTTTTTTTGCATGCCTGTCCAACAGCTCTATATGCATTTGGTCTATGAATTTTTTCAGCTATTTCTTGATAACTCATAGTCTGTCCATACTCTATATCTAAAAGTGCATTCCAAACATCATGTTGAAAAGGTGTTGATTTATTGAAACAGATTTTAATGTCAAATGTGTTTAAATCACCTTTGAAATAATTATTTAACTGATTTTCAATAAAAGGATTTGACTCACCTACTTCATCTTTTTCATCCATCGTCTCTATAATTTTCAATTGAAACAATGTATTAGATTCATAGACATATGCAATCCATCCCAAAGGTGATAGATAATATCCAGTTTTTTTCATATTAATCAACCTTCTCAATTTATGAAAAGTAAGAATTACTTCATTAATTTCTTAATTTTATGAATCGCTTTTTGGTAGATAGGTTTCATTCTCTCTTCGCTAATAAAATTTAAGACATCTTTTAAATCAAACCATCTAACATCTTGATTTTCATCTGCTTTAATGACCAATTGGTCATGTTCATCAGCAACTAATAGAAACGTAACATTTAAATGCAGGTGATCTCCAACATAACGATCGTTTTTCATATGATGATTTACATAAATCACATCAATCATAAAGATATCATTCATATAGGGTTTTACATGCTCAACCCCTGTTTCTTCTTTTGTTTCCTTAAGCGCTACATAAAGTAAGTTATCGTCTCCATCAAGATGTCCACCAAGCCAGCTCCATGACTTATAAATGTTGTGATAAGCAAATAATACTTTTGTAAAATCTTTGTTTAAAACTATAGCAGATGATGTTAAATGTGCGACAAGGTTTGTTCTTAATAAATGATTGTCATTTTGACTGATGAATTCTAAAATAGTCTTTTGATCAACAGTCTCTTGTTCATCAAAAGGCTTATAGGCTTCGATCATCTTTATATAATCTTTTTTATGCATGTTAAACATCTAAAGACATTTCCTTTAATTTCATAATTTGCTCTTTTGATCCAACAACAATCATATTATCATCTGCTCTTAAAATTTCATCTGCTTTCGGATTGAAGATAAAAATGTCATCATTTCTTCTAATTGCAAGAACAATCAATCCTGATTTTTCAGATATTTTAGTATCTCTTAATTTTTTATCAACAAGCTCAGATGACTCTTTAATAACCACTTCTTCCATATCAATAGACATATTTTTTGTATCAATGATATTGTCAACAAAATATTGTACGTGTGGTGATATCATTAATGCAGCCATTTTTTTCCCACCTATTTCATCAGGTGACACAATTTGATCTGCGCCAGCATGTCTTAGCTTTTTCTCTGCTGATTTATCATAAAATCTTGATATAATATGTATTTTTGGATTTAATTGTCTTGCGGTTAAAACAATAAAAACATTTTCAGCATCAGTAGATAATGTCGTTATAATGCCCTTTGCATGAGTTAGACCTGCTGCCATCAAAACCTCTTCTTTAGTTGCGTCATCTAAGATGTAAAGACATTCTAATTCGTTTAATGCATCAATTGCTTTGGTGTTATTGTCAACAACTACAATATCAATGTTACGCTTAAGTAATTGTTTAATCACATTGATTCCTGTTTCACCTGCTCCACAAACAATGATATGGTCTTTTAGTTTTTCTATTTGCTTGATCATTCTTTTTCTCCTCCACGATTGATTGAAATTATTAACTCCAATATAGTCAAATATAACTTTTAATAAATAACCTACCATCCCGACACTAATGAAAATAAAGAAGATAGAAAACCATTTCGCTAGAGGTGTCATTTCTGCAACTTCGCTATATCCAACTGTAGAAATTGTTATGATTGTCATATAGAGGCCATCAATAAATGGAACATCTAAAATAATCATATATCCAAAAGTTGCACCAAAGATGATAGAAATCATCAATAATACCCATAAAAATACTTTTTTAATTTTCATTGAAACACCACCTTATAACATCTGGTTTTATTGTTTAGTAAAAAGCACTTTAACATCATGTCGATCATCTTGAGTACTGGTTTTTTATCTGTTTTTAAATGTAACGTTTAACTCAATATCTGCAACCTTACTAATAGTTTCATGGATTGAACAATGTTGTGCTCCAAGCTCTGCCGCTTTCTTGATTTTTTCTTCATGACTTGGATTAAATACAACTAATTCAATCTTCACATGGTTAAGTGTTGACGGACTTTCTTCTCTTTTAGTTCCAGATATTTCTAACTCAGCGTCATCAAAAGTTAAACGCATCTTATTAGATACACTCAAAAAGGTCGCGTAGAAACATGAGCCAAGAGCTCCATAAAGTAAATGATATGGTGCAACACCATTGGTTTGTCTACCTAATTTTACTTCTCCGGTAGGTGAGGTCATGGTTCCAACAAACTCACGATCAAATTTCATTTTAATACGATCTGTTTCCATTTTTCATATGCTTAATATATAGACCTAGTCTTCGTCTTTATACTAATGCCTCCTATTTGTGTTATGTTATTATAGACTATAAAATTTAAACATTTGTAAACTAACTACTCTTATCTTAACATATCATCTAAATAAATATACTGTCTAAACCAACATTTAAATGCCATTTTTAAAATAAGGATAAAAATGGCATTTATAATTTGAAATATGATAGTAGCAAATCGCATGTTATAATAGGGGTGGAGGTATATACAATGAAAAGAATGTTAATTATGATCATGCTATTTTCGCTTATTTTGGGGCTTTTAGCGTGTAATGAGAACGAGATTATTGAAAGTGATATATCTAAAGAGTTTAAATCATTCATCAAAGATTTAGATGCTGAAATAGATAAAGACACTGACTTACCATCAAAGTTTAATGATCTATCCGTTTCTTATGTCTATCAAGATGAATTGATTGAAAAGATTTCTTATCCTTATTCTAATAAAGATATCAATATGACTCTAGAAGTTAGCATTGTTGATGGTGATAAGCAAATTAAGGAAACCAAAGAGATACTCATCAAAAAATCTCCAATCATCCATGATTTATATGTCTCTACAGAAAATTATTTACAAATCGATTCAAAAGAAACCTATATTAAAGGACAAGTCTCACTAACAAATGATGGTCCTTTTAAACAAGAAGGTTTAAGTATGAAGATTAAAGGTAGAGGAAACTCTACTTGGATGTATCCCAAAAAACCTTATCGGATAAAATTTGACGAAAGACAAAGTTTATTAGGCATGGCTTCAGCAAAAGATTATGTTTTGCTTGCTGAATATAACGATAAATCATTGATGAGAAACTATCTTGCACACTATTTTTCACAATTTCTAAACTATGATCATCATCTAGAAACAAGATATGTGAGCTTGTATCTAAATGATGTCTACCAAGGAATTTATCTTTTAACAGAACAGGTAGAGGTCGATAAAAATAGGCTAGATATCGATGAATCAGATTTAGCGGATGGCGGATTTTTAATCGAACTTGAAACTGATGATAGAATTGATCAAGAGGGCATTGAAGATATCAATTGGTTCAAAGCAGGTGGAAAAAACTTTGTTATTAAGTCACCTGATATGGAAGATTATGAACCCGGTGTTGTCGCAAATAAAATTAGTTTTATGAAAAACTATATTAATGATTTTCTATTATCTATAGAAGTTGATTTCTATGAAGCTTATATCGATGTTGATAGTTTTATTGATTATTTCATTTTGTCAGAACTTTTCAAACAAGTTGATGTAGGTTATTCGAGTGTTTATGCCCATAAAGATTTAAATGAAAAGCTAGCCATGGGCCCATCATGGGATTTTGATATCTCGAGTGGTAATGGTGATTATTATGACTATGGTCCATTTGGATACTGGGTCGATTACAACCCTTGGTTTAAAAGCCTGATTCAAAGACCTTCTTTTGAAATGCTCTACACGAATAGATTTATTGAAGTCATGGATCTACATTTTGATGATTTAATTGCTGAAATAGACTATGTTTCAGCCTTATTAGCCCCATATGCTTCAGACAATTTTAAAACTTGGGACATCCTTGGTATTTATATTTGGCCAAATCCACAAGAAATGGTAGCAGCAAATACTTACTCCAAACAAATCACCTATCTTAAAAACTATTTAATTAGTCGAGAACAATGGCTTACTAGCGAATTAAAAACTAAAGGATATTACATAGATTAAGTAAAAAGGTCTTAAATTTCTAGAAAACTTAGAAATTTAAGACCTTTTATCTATCTTCTAACGCCCATGCCACCACTTCTTCCCCCAGCACCTTTTCTAACAATAAAACCACCACTAAATAGGAAAAAGAGTCCATAAGGCAGGAATGTCCATATTTTATCTTGAAAACTTGAAAATGAAGAAAATAAATAAAATAGAAGCGTCATTGGAGAAATGCTTATCTCATCACTTCCTGTATAATTTAAAATATAATCATAGTATGCATCCATGTCATAGTTAAAAGATGGGTACTCATAGACACCAACATAAATTTCTTCAAGAATTTGATAAAAGAGATTCATAACGGCTATGTCTAAGTACCAATTATATTCATCATTTCCAATTGATGTGTCAATCATCTGTCCTAATTCTGCAGGAGTTAAATAGGGCTCCATTCGGTACCCGACTTCTATCTGTGTCATTTCAAGTTCTAATTCATTTTGATTATTTTCAGTGAAAAAAAGCAAAATCAAAACACCCATATCATCTTGACCGATTTTCCACTGTCTATATATTTCTGTTTTATCGTAGTCTGCTATATCATCTTTTTGATCAACTTTAAAGGTCGCTACAACTACTTGGCTACCTCCATCAACTTCATCTAGACTTACATTATAAAGTCTATCTCCCTCGTTTTTTATGGATGCGCGTGTTGCAAGAGATAGGGCATCTGCGTAATCATTAATATAGTATGATTCTGTTGGTCGTGGATATTTAGATTTTGTCGATAAAAATGAAACGATAAATAGGCCAATAAAAAACAAAGCTAATATCAGTTTAAATTTATTTCCCATAAGGATTAATCAAAACTTACCACAGGAACTTCGTCTGCTCCCTCGTTCATTTTCCAATAAGGTTGATCTTTTTCGAACCCAAACAAGCTTGCATAAAGCACTTTAGGAAATTTACGGATTGAACTATTATAGTCTTGAGTTGCTAAATTGAAATCTCTTCTTGCTACTGCTAAAGATGATTCCATAGATGATATTTCATCAATAAGAGATAAATATGCTCCTGTTGGCGTAATGTTTGGATTGTCTTCAACAACAACTAAAAAACTAGAAAGTGCAATCGCTTCATTAGCATCAGCTTCAATTAAGGCATCTATATCTCCACTTGTTACTGCTGCTGCATAAGCTAATCTTGCATTTGTGATTGCAGTGTATACATCTAATGCAAATTGTTCTAATCCATTTACTGAATCGACTAATTGACCAATTTTATCGTGTCTTTCTTGTAGACGAACTTCAATTTGGCCGTACTTGGACGATAGATTTTCATCAAGGTCAACCAATTGATTATAACCAGAGATTAGACTAATACCCGCAATTAAAAGAAAAACAAGGACAATACTTAAAGATATAATTAAACCTTTTTTCATTTGCACATTACCTTTCAACTTATATTTAAATTGATAATATTATATCATAATCTTAATTATTGTAAATTAATACGAAAAAAAATGATTATTTTTCTAATAATAAC
>CAYJDZ010000058.1:0-8333 GCA_964368955.1 uncultured Mariniplasma sp. | reverse complement strand
ATAAATCTTTCTTAGATCTTGCTCCAAAGAAATATTTAACCTTACGATTCATTCCTTTATCTTTTAAAGCGTATAATATAGATCTTATTGGCGCTTTTCCAGAACCACCAGCAATACAGATCATATCTCTTTCTGAGTCTTCTCTTAAATAGAAATCTCCAAAAGGTCCCGTAATAATCATTTTATCTCCAACTTGCATTGCTTTATGAACAAATGTAGTTGCTAGCCCATTAGGCACTAATCTAATGATTAACTCAACTTCTGATTTGTTATTTGGATCTGATGCAATCGAATATGCTCTAATGATATCAATACCAGGAACCTTAATTTGAACATATTGACCAGGTTTAAAATCCATCACATTTGGCTCAATTAATTTAAACTTAACAAGTTTTATATCATAAGTTAAATCTTTAACTTCCGCAATTCTTGTTTTATACTCTTTTGCGTTTAGTAAACCTTTTGGAAGGACGATCTTCATATCACTTTTAACTTTAACTTGACATGAAAGTCTAATTCCTTCTTTTCTTTCTTCTTCACTAATAAATGGTTCTTCAGTAGGTTTTAAACTACCATCACTATCAATTAGTTTAAACTTACAAAATCCACATGTTGCTTTACCACCGCACGCAGATGGGATAAAAATCTTTTCGTGTGCTAATGTGTTTAATACAGTATCATCACCTTTAACAGGTATTTTTGTATCATCATTAATGGTAATGACTTTTTCTCCGCCACCACCTAATAATTTTTCAACAAGAATTAAGATGAAAGAGATGATTAATAAAATACCGATTAACACAACAGGAAGTTCCCAACTCATAAAATCACTCTCCTTTTCTTAAACTAAACCCGTAAAACCCATAAACGCCAATGCCAATATGCCTAAAACGATAAAAACAATCGCTTTACCTCTCAAGCCTTGTGGCGGATTACTTATTTTAGCCATTTTTTCTCTAAGTCCTGCGACTAAGACAATCGCTAACATCCAGCCAACACCAGATCCAAATGAAAACGATAAAGTCTCTACGAATGTATAATCTCTATTTACAAAGAATAGAGATACCGCTAATACAACACAGTTTACTGTGATTAAAGGCAGAAATATACCAAAAGCATTATACATTTTAGGAACAAATCTTTCCAAGAAGATTTCTAACAGTTGCACAACAGCTGCAATTGTAATAATAAAGACAATGAGACTAATAAACTGTGTATTCGTTTTTACTAGTAATTGATAAATTGGATAATTAATTGCAGCTGTGATTGTCACAACAAACACAACAGCAATTCCCATTCCTTTCGCATTTTTAACACTTGTTGAAATCGCAATTAATGGACACATCCCTAAAATGAAAACTAAGGCAATGTTATTGGTCAAAATTGACGATATAAGTAGTTCTAAAATATTCATCTATTTTTTCCCCCTTAAATTACTGTTTCATAATTCTTTGTAAGCACTCTAATACCCCAAATCATAAGTCCTAATACAAAGAACCCACCAGGAGCCATCGTCATTGATACCCAGTTAATCCAATTTACGCCAACAACTCGCATATTTAAGAAAGTTCCAAAAGCTAAAATCTCGCGAACGCTAGCAACTGCGATTAAAACTAAAGTATAACCGAGCCCACTAGCTAGTCCGTCCACTAGAGAGTATCTAACAGGGTTTTTGACCGCAAATGCTTCAGCTCTACCCATAACTATACAGTTAGTGATAATAAGACCTACATATGCATCTAATGATTTTGCAATGAGTGGAAAATAAGATTGTAAAACTAATTGAACAATAATAACGAAAGTAGAGATGATAACCATATAAGTTACCATTCTTACCTTAGCTGGTATAAAATTTCTAATCAGAGACACAGTAGCTGAACTTGCCATTACAACAAATGTAACGCCTAATCCCATCGCTATTGCGTTTTCTACTCTATTTGTAATCGCTAAAGCAGAACAAATACCTAAAACTGCAATCGCAATCGGGTTATTTGTAAGCAGACCATCTTTTAAAATGTTATACCATTTTGTGTACTTGATTCGTATCAATTTCATCTAGTTATCCCCCTTATTTGTTTAGTGTTGCCCAAACAGAACTTTGTTGATTGTAACTAGTGTTTAACATAAGTTCAAAAGCTTCTGACGTTTGAGTTGCTCCAGCAATTGCGTCAACTTCATGATCCCCCGTAGCTCCATCTTTTTTAATATCTAGGCTAGGCTTCATTTTCTTTCCAACAAATTTGTCTAAATAAGTTCTTTCGACAATCTTTGCCCCTAAATTTGGAGTTTCAGCTTGTTCTAATATAGTAATTCTAACAATGGTATCAAAATCAGAGTCTAGCGTTATTAATCCTGAAATTGGATTATTTCTTCCATCTCCTTCAAATTTGTAAGCTACCTTGCCTGAAACTTTATCAACATAAAATGTATGATTTGTCTCTTTAACAACTTCTACACTTTGTTCATATATATCATCAATATTTGAAGTCGTATATGCGATGCTAAAGCCATCTAGAATTGCTGCTTTAAGTTGCACCTCTTTGTTAAGTGTTACCCATGTTGAACTATATTGAGCGAAACTTGTGTTTAACATCAATTCAAAGGCATCTGATGTTCCTGTTGCACCAGCGATTGCATCAACTTCGTTATCTTCTATTGCACCATCTTTTTTAATATCTAAAGCTGGAGTCATTTTCTTTCCAACAAACTTATCTAAATATGATCTTTGTGCAACTACTGAACCTAAGCCCTCAGTCTCACCTTGTTTCAATACTGATATTCTAACAATCGTTTCAAAATCAGAATCTAGTGTAATCAATCCAATAATTGGATTCCAGAGTCCGTCTCCTTCAAATTTATATGCTACTTTTCTTGAATCTTTATCAACATAGAATACAAAATCGCCTTTTCTAATAATTTCTACCTTTTGAGTGTAGATATCATTAATATTAGAAGTTGTATAATCAATTCCAAATCCATCTAAAATTGCTGGTTTAATATCAATACCTTGGCTACGCAAAGTCCATGTAGAACTATATCTTGTATAACTTTGGTTTAACATTAACTCAAAAGCTTCAGAAGTTCCAGTTGCCCCAGTAATCACATCAACTTCATTATCTCCTATTGCACCATTCTTTTTAATATCTAAACTTGGTGTCATTTTCTTTCCAACAAATTTATCTAAGTAGGCTCTCTCAGCGACAACTGCTCCTAAACCAGCAGTTTCTTCTTGTTTCAATACTGTTATTCTAACAATGGTTTCAAAATCGGAATCTAGTGTAATCAATCCAATGATTGGATTCCATAGTCCACTACCTTCAAATTTATACGCTATTCTTCCTGAAACTTTATCAACATAAAATATAAGACCATCTTCATCAATAACTTCTACATCTTTTTCATAGACCTCATGAATATTTGCAGTATTATATTTAATACCAAATCCATCTAAAACAGCAGATCTTAATTCTATTTCTTGATTTAAGCCGATTCTTCTTTTTGTTAGTGTATCAGCTCCAATAAGAAGACCACTTGTAACTATTCCAAGAACTACAATGAATATAATTAATTTAAGGTTTTTACTCATACTAGTTTACCTTCTTTCTTTTCTTTCTTCTCTATCTTTTGATTGTACATATTATCTATTAATGGTGCGATGGCACTCATAATGATAATCGCAAACATTGTTCCTTCAGGATATGATCCAAAATATCTTATAATCACTACAATGACTGCAATACCTATGCCATAAATGACTTTACCCCAATCGTGTATAGGTGATGTTGTGTGGTCGGTTGCAATAAAGAATGACACAAATATTAGATTACCCACAAGTAAATTGTTTAATGCATTTGGAAATATATCAGGATTAATCATTTGACCAACAATCGTAATGAAAAATACACCATAAATAATTGTAAAAGGTATTTTCCAATCAATCACTTTAAATACAATCAACCCAATACCTAATATAAGTATACCGAGTCTGAATGTTTCACCAAATGATCCAGGTGTATTACCTAAAAACATATCTAGAACAGAATAATTTACCCCAACCTCATTTGTTTTAACAAGCATTGTTGGAAAATACTGCGGAAACGTTATGGTAACAAACAACAAACCCACAAGTGCGGGGTTAAATACATATTTGCCACTACCACCAAATATTCCTTTCCCAAAAAATGTTCCAAAGACTGAACCTACTGCAACCATCCAAATATATTTTAATTCCAAAGATGATGGCATAAGAAGCGTAAATAGCAGTGGATAGATCATCCATGCGCTATCAAAATCAATTTTTCTGCCTTTGTGGAATAACACTTCCACACCAAAGGCGGAAATGAGTGAAACAGCTGCTACTAATAATACTTGATATCCAAAAATAAAGGTTGCTGATAATACCAAAATCGATAAAGCAATAGTCATGATCATTACATTCTTTTTATCCAATGATCTTTTTATTGCCGATTCATAAGTCTGTGTCATAAATTTTTCACCACTTTCTTTGATAAATGATTTGTCATGTATATATTTTTTGTACACTAAAATTTAATTTTATTTTATCATAAGCACGCCTCTTTTATACAAGCACACGCATTTATACTTCAATATCAGATAAAACTAAACTATTATTTAAAAAAGCCGCTGCTAAGCGACTTAGTTTTATTGATGCATTTACTTTAAAAACCGTCTAATCCACTTTTCTTTTGTTTTAGAATAGGGTGGGTATGCAAGTTTCACATCAAATAAATTTGTTTTTTTAGTATATGTTTTAAGATGAGAAAATGTATCAAAAGAAGCTTTACTATGATATGCTCCAATGCCACTTTGACCAACTCCACCAAAAGGTAGATTTGGGTTTGCGACTTGCATTAATGTATCATTAATTGAACCGTTTCCAAATGAGATTTCATTAAATACTTTTTTCATAACAGTTTGGCTGTTTGAAAATAAGTATAGTGCGAGTGGTTTTTCTTTCGTTTTTAAAGTCTTAATCACTTCATCTAAATCTTCATAGACAAGAATTGGCAGAATTGGGCCAAATATTTCTTCTTGCATGATTGAATCAGTCCATGTGACTTGGTCTAGGATTGTTGGTGAAATATATTTAGTTTTTTCATCCAATTGATGTCCATATATGACTTTTTTATCGTTGATTAAAGATTTCAGTCTTAGAAAGTGTCTTTGATTGACAATACGTCCAAGTTTTTCATGATCTGGGTATTGCATTTCAATTTCAAAGGTTAGTGCTTTAATGAACTCATCATGAACACTCTTTTCAACATAGATATAATCTGGGGCAATACAGGTTTGCCCTGCGTTAATAAACTTTCCAAAGACGATGCGTCTTGCGGCTAATTTAATGTTTGCAGTTTGATCCACAATCGTAGGACTCTTACCACCTAACTCTAGTGTCACTGGAATTAATTTTTTAGCAGCACTTTCGTAAACAATTTTTCCTACCATTGTACTACCCGTAAAAAAGATATGATCAAATTGAAGCGTTAGTAATTCACTAGTCACCTCTTTATCACCAACAACTACTTTTATATATTTCTCATCAAAAGTGCTGTTAATAACTTTGACTAATAACTTTTCAGTTGCTGTTGTATATTCACTTGGTTTAACAATAGCGGTATTCCCTGATGCAATGGCTCCAATCAAAGGTTCGATAACCAATTGAAATGGATAATTATAAGGTCCAATAATCAAAACTGTCCCCAGTGGTTCAGCTACAATATAAGATTTAGAACCAATCATAAAAAGTGGAGTTCTAACCTTTTTAGGTTTCATCCATTTTTTAAGCTTTTTAATGAATAAATCTATGGAACTTAAGACAAATCCTACTTCTGTCGTAAACGCTTCTACAGAAGATTTATGTAAATCTACATAAAGTGCTTCAATAAATTCATCTTCATTTTCTTTAATCGCATTTTTTAGTTTTTTTAATTGTTCAATTCTAAATTCATATGATTTAGTTTGATTTGTATTAAAAAATGCTTTTTGTTTTTCTAATAACTTTTTCATCCTAACACCTCTTATATCTATTATACCAAAAATAAATGAGTCGAGATTATTCTCGACTCATCAATTATTTTATATTGCGCACTTTTCGTAAACACAATCAGGATCACTACATTGGATACAACCTTGTTTCTTAATCAAGACACCGCCACAAAGTGGACATAATTCTCGATCGATTTTTTCAGGTGTATATCCAGTAGGTGACACGCTAATATGGGTAACATACTCTTTCATTTCTTCTTTTTTCTTGTTAAACCATTTTTCTTCGATATGAAGATGTGGAGGTTTAGCAGGATTTAAATCTTTTGTATCTTCGTTAATACCCGCTAAGATACCAATTTTAGCACAACGATCTCTAAAGACAGTTGCTCCTTTTAAGCCTTTAGACCAAGCAGTTGTATAGATGTTAACAACATCTTCAACACTTGCGCTATTTGGAACATTAAAGGTAGATGATATTGCTGTATCTACATATTTTTGAATAGTTGCTTGAACATTTGCGCGATCTTCAAAGTCAATCGTTTGTGATGTGATTAACGCCCATGCTGGAAGTTCATCTGGATCAACATTCATTGCTTTAGCTAATGCAAGTGGTGTTTTTTCCCATACAGTGATAATTTTTTCATCTTCAAACATACTGGTTATTCTTCTTGTATAATTGATTTGGAAAAATGGCTCTACGCCTCCACTAACTCCTAATATATTAGAAATAGATCCCGTTGGGGCAATACTTACAAGTCTAGAGTTTCTCATACCATATTTTTTTACTAACAGATCTGTATCTTTATCAATCGTTGTTTTATAAAAACTAGATTTAGAAATTAAATCGTAATTATATCTAGGGAATACACCAAGTTCTTTTGCTCTCAAAGCACTTGCTTTTGTTGATGTATTAATCATTCTTCTCATTAACTTATCTAAAAATTCTAAGAATACTTTAGAGCCATAAGGCAGCTTCATCGATAAAGCTAGATCAGCTAATCCCATCACACCTAATCCAATTTCACGATACTGTGTAACGTGATCTCTTTGTTCAGGTAATGCATGACGATCACCTAACATCGTAAGAAGATCATCTAATGCCCAAATCATTTCAGTTGTAACAAAGTCAAAACGATCAAAATCGTAGAATGCTTCTTCAGTAAAAGGTTTTTTAACAAAAGCATTTAAATTAATACTGCCTAAGTTACAAGATCCATGAGCCATCAATGGTTGTTCACCACAAGGGTTAGTTGCTGTAAATTTAACATCATCATATTCACTTAAGAAATGATAATCATTCATATGATCAATGAACACAATACCTGGATCACCCATGGTATGCGCTGCATAACCAACAAGGTTTAATAACTCTTTTGCATTGACCGTCTTTTCAATGGTTTCATAAGGTGTTTCAAACTTCATAGACCAGTCTTTATTATTTTGAGCGGCTTGCATGAAATCATCAGTTAACGCTATTGAGATGTTTGCACCATTAACTTTGTTTAAATCAAGCTTTGTTGTTATAAAATCAATAATATCTGGGTGGTCAATATTTAACACTAACATTAATGCACCACGTCTAGCATCTTGCTGTGTATTTAATGTGGTGTGTGAGTATTTTTCCGCAAAAATCATCACACCTGGTGTTGTATTACTACTATTGTTAACTTTAGCTCCTCTAGGACGTATATTAGATAAATTCATCCCTTGGCCGCCACCATAACTATAAGTTCTAGCGATTTGATAATCGACTTTATAAATACTTTCTAAACTATCTTTTGGATCTTCAGTTACATAACAGTTTGATCCTGTGATATTTCCTTCTCTACCAATTGCATAGAGATTACGTCCACCAAAAATAGCTTCTTTTTTTCTTAATATTTTTTCTAGCGATGATTTACCTAAAGATATTCTTTTTAAGAAATCTTTTTTGTTTTCACCTTTAATTAAATATTTTTGGAGAATCAAATCTTGTCTTTCATCATTATCAGACCATGGATTTTCACGATCATGTTTTTGTTTCTCGCGATATTTAATATATGAACGAGCAGCATCAAAATGCTGAGATTGCATTAAAAAGTTTTCAACATCATCTTGAATTTTTTCAATATTGATGTCTTCGTCTTCTCCATAGCTCTTTGTAATCTCTTCAGCTTGTTTTTGACAATCTGCTAAAGTTATGTTTGCGCCAACCCCTTTGTAGGCCTTAAACATTGCTAAAGCAATCTTGTTAAAATCAAAGAGTTCTTTAGATCCATTTCTTTTTGTTATAAACATAATTATACACCCCTTAATTTTCTATACTAGCATTGTATCATATTTATATC
>CAYJDZ010000057.1:1349-8347 GCA_964368955.1 uncultured Mariniplasma sp. | reverse complement strand
ATATAAGGATAGTCAATATTTCTATATCATAAAAGAATTCGTGAAATATAAATACACTGAAGGGATTCGACTTTATATTAATCAAGCATTTGATAAATCAATACCATGGATAAAAAAAGTTAGCATTGAAGCTCAACAAGGTATACTTGAAGTTATTAAACTAGAGGATGAGAAACTTATTCTAGATTTTATTCATAAAGACTTGTATACAGACTTAACACAAGTTATACTTCTTGCGATTAAGCATAATCTCATGCAAGTTGTGTCATTTTTGATTAAGCAACACAGCAAAGACCTAAATTTTAGAAAAGTTGGTGAAGCATGTATTGATTCAAACAATAAAATGTTGCTTGATGATATTAAAATTCATTTAAATGATAATGATATTGATTATTTACTAAGTTATACTAATAAAGATGATGTAAGCATGATGATTTACTTAATCGAAAATGGTGCAAAAATAGATGAAAAATATTATAATTTGGTGACATTTAAGAAGATAAACATTTTGATTAAATACTTATTAAATAGAGGGGATGAAAAATAATGGAATTTATAAGAAATAATTTTGAATTGATAACAATTATTTTGTTTGTCATACTTATCATACTAGTTGTTTTTGTTTTAAGTTTTAATAAGTATTTTGCAATGTATTTTTCGAATAAGAAATTTCACATCCAATCGAATTTTCAAATTGATGCAAATGATGAAAGAAAAATGTTTACAATTGACATCTATAATAGAAATATCAACGATGTCAGGCTTTCCGGATTTGGTTTTGTTTATAAAGGAAGAAATATTGATTTCTACAAATCATATTTAGAGCATAAACAATTACCTAAAGATCATAAAATTGTTATATCCTCAAGAGATTTCTTGTCTACGAAAATCGACACACAAACTCTAAAAAATATTATTTCAGATATTAATCATGGATCTCTTTATGTGGATCGATTAGATGGTTATGTTACGGATTCGTTGGGATTGACAAGTAGAACTGATGCTAAACAAATAAGGAATCAAGTTAAAGATATATTACAATATGAATATATGCTTAAAAAACAAGAAGTAAGAGATCAAAAGGCGAAATTAAAAGAAGAAGAAAAACTTTTCAAGAAAAAGGCGAAAATCGAAAAGGAAATAAGAAGAAAAGAGAGACATGCAAAACTCATATTAAGATTTAAAAAACTTGTTTCTAGGTTTAAGAGAAACAAAAAAAGTGCCTAAGCACTTTTAATAGATTTGAAAGGGTGCATTTATGCACTTTTTTCTTTATCATAAACAGAGTCATCAAACTGATCTATTTCTTTAATCAGTTCATCATAAACTTCTGATTCTTTAATCTTTTTAACAATTTCGCCTTTTCTAAATAAAATAGCTTCACCTTTACCACCAGCAACGCCTATATCGGCATGTCTAGCTTCTCCAGGTCCGTTAACTGCACATCCCATAATTGCGACATTAATGGTTTTATTAATCTTTAAAAGGTAAGCTTCAATTTTTTTAGCAATATCAATCATATCATATTGAATTCTGCCACAAGTCGGACAACTAATTAAATTAGGAACTTTATCTTTTAATCCTAAATTCTTTAAAATTTCTTTTGCTGCTTGGATTTCAAGGATAGGATTATCAGTTAAAGAAACTCTAATGGTGTTACCTATACCCTCATGAAGGAGTATACCTATACCCATCGCACTTTTAATGCCACCACTAAAAGCGGTTCCTGCTTCAGTTACACCTAAATGAAGTGGATAATTAAAAGTCTTAGCAGCAAGTCTATAGGTTTCAATCATTAGATTCATATCAGTTGCTTTTAGAGATAATGCGATATCATAAAAATCCATTGATTCTAATATGTCTATATGAGACTTAGCAACTTCAACCATTAATTCAGGAGTTGGGGCAGCTCTGCCCGGAAGAGAACCACTATTAACACCAATACGAATTGGTATGTGATGTTCTTTACAAGCTAGAACAACTTCTTCAACATGCTCTCTTTTAAGAATGTTTCCGGGATTTAACCGAATTTTATCAGCACCACTTTTTATAGACTCCAATGCAAGTCTATAATCAAAATGAATATCAGCAACCAAAGGAATAGATATTTGTTTCTTTATTTCCTTTATTGCCTGTGCGTCAATCATATCTAGGACAGCTACTCTGATAATTTCACAACCAGCTTTTTCAAGAGTTTGTATTTGTTTGACAGTAGCAGCTACATCTTTTGTGTAAGTATTTGTCATGGACTGGATGTAAACTTTATTATTTCCGCCCATTGTATAAGGTCCTATTTTTAAAGGACGTGTCTTTTCTCTTTGTAACATATTTTATCACCTGTAACTATTATAGATTAAAGCATAAAAAAATGATAGTTTTTTACATAATGAGCGACAAATCGAATAAAAAAAAATAAAAAGCATAAAAAGATTGAAATAAAGCAGTCCTTTTGATATAATATCTTCGTATGTATGGAGGGATTGACATGAGAGATTTAGTAAAATTGGTTTGTACTTCATGTGGCGAAGAAAATTATCACACAGATAAGAATAAAAAGACTAAACCAGAACGTTTAGAATTTAAAAAATATTGCCCACGTGAAAGAAAATATACAATCCATAAAGAAAAGAAATAAGCTATTCTATGAATAGTTTTTTTTCTATATTATGAAAACATTTAAAGAAAATGAAACATTTGCACATAGCTATTTGCTATGTCGCTTTGATGCTTGCTTTTTAATAGATCCCTCACATGATTTAGAAGGCATTCATGAAGCATTAGGTGACCATAAGTTAAGTGGGATATTATTAACCCATGCGCACATGGATCATGTTGATTTAATTCATATGTTTGATGTGCCTATTTATATGCACTTAGACGATGCACATCTTTTATTTGAAGATCAGTATAATGGGTATCATCCGTTAAAACATCCATATCAAAGAAAAGCTCTTAATTTTGTTTATGTAACAGATGCGATGAAAATACCTTTTGCTGATAGTTTTATCGAAGTCATTTACACACCTGGTCATACAAAAGGAAGTGTTTGTTATTTATATGATTTTAAATTATTTTCTGGAGACACCTTATTTAAAGATAGTGTCGGTAGACATGATTTATATTCAGGGAATTTAGTTGAGTTAAGAAAAAGTACTATAAAACTGATGTCACTTCCTGCTCAAACTAAAGTGTATCCAGGACATGATGAGCCAACTACAATTAGGAATGAGCAAAAAAATAATCCTTATTACATAAAATGGTCTAAACAGTTAAAAAAGTAAAGGCAAGAATTTAAATTTTTGTCTTTTTTTATTAAAATAGCACATAATACTTGACAGTGCCAATAAAATATAATACAATGATACTGGCACAAACCTAATTCGAGTGCTAAAGGGGTGAATTGGTGATTACAAGTAGACAAAAATTAATTCTAAAGGCCATCATTGAACTGTTTGTTCAAGATGCGCAACCTGTTGGTTCTAAGTCATTAACGCACCTACCCTATTTAACATTCTCAAGTGCAACGATTAGATATGATATGGCACAACTTGAAGATTTGGGTTATTTAGAAAAAACACATACCTCAAGTGGTAGAGTACCTTCAGAAAAAGGATATAAGTATTATGTAGAACATTTAGTTACAAGAGATCAAGATGTTTTAAAGTCTTTTCCTTTAATTGATGAAATATTCCTAAAAAATAAAATCGCAAGAGGAAAGACGATTGAAGAAGCGATTAAATTATTATCGGATTTAACAAATTATACAACTTTAGCAATTGGACAAAGTGGAAGTACCGCAAAAATAAAGAAAATAGATTTTATTCCTCTATCTTTAAGACAAGCTGTAATTTTGATTGTAACTGATCTAGGACATGTTCAGCATCAATCCATTACGATTCCCGAAGAAGGGGATATTAATGAAGTAAAACAAGTTATTAATACTCTAGATGATCTTTTAAAAGATAAATACATTCTAGATGCAAGTGAAATTTTAAAAAGTGTTTTTGCAAAACAAGAAATCGAATCATTTATGGCTTATCAGAGACAAATTATTGAGTCATTTATTGAGTCGTTTGCTAAATTTGCTGAAGAAAACATTTACCTATCAGGTGTTACAAATGTATTTGATCAACCAGAGTTTACAAATCTAGCACATATTAAAAACTTTGTAGATATGTTAGATAGAAGGGAACTTTTAAAGTTTATTGGCGAACAAGATGGTTTATCCATAAGGTTTGGTAGTGATTTAAGGCTTATCCCTATGGAAAATTGCACAGTCATTTCAGTTCCTTATCGAATCAGTGAAGAAGAACACGGCACCATCGCAGTACTAGGACCTACCCGCATGCAATATAGTAAGGTCATACCTTTAATAGAATATATCGCTAGCAATTTAGGAAAACTATATAAAAAATAAGTAAAGGATGATAAAAAATGGAAGACGAAAAAAAAGTGACATCTGAACACCAAAATGGTGCAATAAAAGATGACATAGAGACAGATGATTTAAATAAAAAAGAAAAAAAGAGCAAGCATAAAGATAAAATAGAAACTCTAGAAATCGAAGTTAAAGATCTTAAAGATAAACTCTTAAGAAATGCTGCTGAATTAGAAAATTTTAAAAAAAGAATGACCTTAGAAAGAATTAATGATCGCAAGTTTGCATCAAAAAACTTAATTCATGATATCTTAGAGCCACTAGATCAGTTAGATAAAATAGTTAATCTAGAGACCGAAGATACGGTTCTAAAGAATTTCTTATATGGATTTAAGATGTTAAATGATAAGTTTTATGATGTATTATTAAATGATGGACTCAAAGAAATTGAGGCATTAAACAAACAATTTGACCCAAAATATCACTATGCAATTGAAAAAGAATGCAATAAAGATAAGCCAAATGGTATTAATCTTGTAGTGATTCAAAAGGGATATATGTATAAAGATCAACTATTAAAGCCAGCCATGGTAAAAATTAACGATTGGAGTGATGAAAATGGCAAAAACGAATAAAATTATTGGTATCGACTTAGGTACCACAAACTCAGTTGTCTCTGTAATGGAAGGCGGCGAAGCAAAAGTAATACCAAATGCTGAAGGTGGGAGAACAACACCATCAGTTATCTCATTTAAAGGTGATGACATTAGTGTAGGAGATGTTGCTAAAAGACAAGCAATAACAAATCCAAACACAGTAAGTTCAATTAAAAGACATATGGGTGATGCTGGATATAAAGTAGAACTTCAGGGCAAGAAATATACGCCTCAACAATTGTCTGCAATGATTCTGCAAAGTTTAAAGAAAACTGCAGAAGATTATTTAGGAGCAGAAGTAACTCAAGCAGTTATTACTGTACCTGCATATTTTAATGACGCTGAGCGTCAAGCTACAAAAGATGCCGGTAAAATTGCTGGTTTAGAAGTTAAACGTATTATCAACGAACCAACAGCAGCAGCACTAGCTTATGGTATTGATAAAACAGACAAAGAACAAACAGTTTTAGTCTTTGACTTAGGTGGTGGTACATTTGACGTTTCTATCCTAAGACTTGCAGATGGAACATTTGAAGTTATTTCAACAGCTGGTAATAACAAGCTAGGTGGAGATGACTTTGACCAAGAAGTGATTAATTATTTAGCTGCTGAATTTAAAAAAGAAAATGGTGTTGACTTGCTTAAAGATAAAATGGCAGTTCAAAGACTAAAAGATGCAGCTGAAAAAGCTAAAAAAGAATTAAGTGGTGTGACTCAATCTCAAATCAGCTTACCATTTATTACAATGGGAGTCGCTGGTCCACTTCATTTAGAAATGAATTTAACAAGAGCTAAATTTAATGAACTTACCTCTGAGTTAGTTGACAAATGTCAACAACCTCTAAGACGTGCATTATCAGATGCTAAATTAACACCAAAAGATATTGACCAAGTTTTACTAGTTGGTGGATCTACACGTGTTCCTGCAGTTCAAGATTTAGTAAAACGCGAATTAAACAAAGAGCCTAATAGAAGTGTTAACCCAGACGAAGTAGTCGCAATGGGTGCAGCAATTCAAGGTGGTATCCTAGCTGGTGATGTTAAAGATGTCCTACTTTTAGACGTTACTCCATTATCTCTTGGTATCGAAACATTAGGTGGCGTGTTTACTAAGTTAATTGAAAGAAATACAACCATTCCAACATCTAAGTCACAAGTGTTCTCGACTGCTGCTGATAATCAACCAGCTGTTGATATCCATGTTATGCAAGGTGAAAGATCAATGGCTACTGATAATAAAACATTAGGTCGTTTTCAATTAGGAGATATTCCTGCTGCACCTCGTGGCGTTCCTCAAATTGAAGTATCATTTGATATTGACGCGAATGGTATTGTATCAGTAAAAGCTAAAGACTTAGGAACAAATAAAGAAAAATCAATAGTAGTCACAGGAACAGGTTCTCTTTCTGAAGCAGAAATAGATAGAATGGTTAAAGAAGCTGAAGAACAAGCAGAATCAGATAAGATCAAACGTGAAGCTGTTGATACTAAAAATGAAGCGTCAAATTTAATATTCCAAACAACTAAAGCAATGGACGATTTAAAAGATGAAGTTGATGCTCAAACTAAAACTAAACTCCAAGATCAAATTAAGGATTTAGAAGAAGCTTTAAAAACAGATGATATAGAATTAATTAAGTCTAAAAAAGAAATTCTTGAAAAAGATGCTCAAGACATCGCTGTTAAAGCATATCAAAAAACACAACAACAACAAAATCCAGAACAAGATGTTCAAAATGAATCTAAAGATACAGATGGAAAAACAACTGTAGACGCAGAATTTGAAGAAAAATAACCTAAAGGGGCTCTGCCCCTTTAGCACTATGGAGTTGATGATTTATGGCAAATAAGAGAGATTATTATGATGTTTTAGGATTGAAAAAAGGTGCGAGCGAAGATGATATAAAAAAATCTTATCGAACACTTGCCAAAAAATTTCATCCTGATATATCAAAAGAAGATAA
>CAYJDZ010000057.1:0-1249 GCA_964368955.1 uncultured Mariniplasma sp. | reverse complement strand
GCTGTTTTAGGGACTAAAAAAACGATTGATGTTCAAGTTGAAGAAGAATGCCACACTTGTCATGGCCTAGGTGCTGAATCTAGTAAAGATGTTGAAGTGTGCGATAGATGTCATGGTGATGGATTTGTAAACGTTGAACAGCGTACTATGTTTGGCGCAATGCGTACACAACAGGTGTGTCCAAAATGTGGTGGACAAGGTAAAATCATTAAGAAACGTTGTCATACATGTAATGGATCTGGAATTGAAAAAGTGACTAAGACTGTGGATGTTAATATTCCAGCAGGCGTAGATACAAATATGAGCTTAAAGGTTGCTGGATATGGCAATGGAGGCACTAAAGGCGGTTCTAAGGGCGATTTATATCTAAACTTTAGAGTTAGACCACATAGGGTTTTCAAACGTCAACAAGACGATATTATTCTAGAAGTTCCAATTACTGTCACACAAGCAGTATTAGGTGCTACTGTAGAAATACCAACAATTTATGGAGATGTCGATTTAAAAATACCTGCAGGTATTGAGCATGGTACGATTTTAAGAATGAGAGAAAAAGGTGTTGCTAATGTTCGTTCTAAGAGAAAAGGCGACCAACAAGTTATCGTTGAAATTAAAGTTCCTAAGAACTTAACTGCTCAAGAAAAGAAGTTATATGAGCAACTCGAAGGATTAGAATCGAAAGAAAAAGAATCTGGATGGAATAAATTCAAAAATTTATTCAAAAATTAACAATTTAATGATGGTATCTACCTCTAATGGGTAGGTACTTTTTTTGTCAAAAAAAAGAACTTTTTCAAGTTCTTTTTGAATGTTTATTGAGTTGTTTCTTTTTTTCTACCTTTAACATAGGCGATTGCAACAGTACCGATGCCGGCGCTCATCGCAACGATGCTTGAAATATCCATTACATAAGTAGGTTTTTTACCAATAAGATCTGTATATACTTGCTCATAAGATAAAGCTCTTGCATCAGCATTAGCATGAACGATTGCATAATCTTCAATCTCATGGGTTTCTAAGATTTTAGAAACGTGATTATAAATCTTTTTATTGCTTGTTTTTATACTTAAGCCTTTATCAAAAATGATACCTTCACCTTGATCATCAATGGAGATGACAGGTTTTAGATTTAAGATTTTACCAACTAGTCCAGTAACTTTGCTTACACGACCATTTTTTACCATATATTTAAGGGTTTTTACACTAACTAAAATCTTTGAATCTAATTTGATTTTATTGATGTATTCAA
>CAYJDZ010000056.1:0-8545 GCA_964368955.1 uncultured Mariniplasma sp. | reverse complement strand
GATATATAATTTGATGTTCTTAAATCATATAATAATTTTGTCGCGACTTTTTTAAGTTCATTTGAAAAAGTGATCACAAAACAATCAACTTCTAAGTCCTTAGAAAAATCAAGTTCTAAATGTTCAACAGCCATCAATAGTCTTTCCATGCCAAACGCAAATCCAATACCCCCTAAGTCAGGTCCACCCAATTCTTCAACTAAGCTCTGATATCTACCGCCTCCACCAAGTACGTTTGCTGCCCCAAAACCTTTAATGTCAGCTTCAACTTCAAATACGGTGTGACTATAGTAATCAAGTCCTCTAACAAGTTTTGGTGCGATTTCATATTGAATACCAGCAGCATCTAAGTAGCTTATGACTTCATCGAAATATTTTTTTGATTCCATATTCAACAGATCGATCGGTGCCGGTGCAGATAAAACTGCCTCATGTTTATCATCGATTTTACAATCTAGTATTCTTAAAGGATTTTTATCAATTCTAACTTGACAATCACCACATAAACTATCCTTAAAAGGCTTAAAATGCTTGATTAAAGCTTCTTTATAGGCATCCCTTGATTCTTGATCACCTAATGTGTTCACTCTAACCTTAACGCCTTTTAAGCCCAATCTTTTTATGAAATCATAAGCTAGAATAATTATTTCTGCATCAATTGCTGGACTAACTGTTCCTATTGCTTCAACTCCAAATTGAGAAAATTGACGATATCTGCCTTTTTGTGGTCTTTCATAGCGAAAATTAGGTCCAATATAATATACCTTTTCTAATTCTTGACTTGTATATAACTTATTTTCAACATAACTTCTGATGACACCCGCAGTCCCTTCAGGTCTTAAGGTTAGTGCTCTATTTGAGCGATCCACAAAATCATAAGTTTCTTTTGTGACCATGTCAGAGTTTTCTGATTGTCGATGAAAAACATTAGAATATTCCATCATAGGCGTTCTAATTTCTTTAATGTTATACAAATTTAGAATATCTCTAATTTTTTTCTCTAATGTAATCCACAAATGTGTTTCAGTGGGGAGTACATCATAAGTTCCTTTTACTTTATTGATTGCCATTATAATCCTCCTTAGTCATTTCATAGATGAGTAGATCATCTTTGACGACTTTATTTCTTTTATTGATGATATAAGGTGTTGTTTTGACCCATTTGAAGCCTGATTTTTCAATCACTTTTTGACTTGCAGTATTTTTACTTAAGTGTTTAATGATAATTTTGTCGTATCCTAAGTATTCAAAGCCTTGTTTAATAAGTTGACAAACAGCCTTTGTCATTATCCCTTTATTCCAGTAATCTTTATGAAGGACGAATCCTATTTCTGCTTCTTTTTGATCTTTAATTCTTGAATGAAAATCTATAGTCCCAATCATTTTATTTTCTACTAAGTCAATGATTGCGTAGCCTTTAGGTAACATTTGTTTGATTCTTGGATAAAAGATTTCTTTAATTGATCTTTTAGCTTCCGATTCAATAACCATTGGACCCCAGTTTAAGAATCTTGTTGTTTCACTATCTTTTCCATAATCAAATAAATCTTTATAATCTTTAACTTTTATAGTTCTTAACATATAGTGATCAAATACAATAATTGGCATATGTTTATATGGTTTCTTGTTCATCTTATCTGTCCTCATTTATCTAAAAAAAATCATCCTTAAAAAATCTAAGGACGAATAATCGCGGTACCACCTTAGTTCTAGAATAACTTCTAGCCCTCATTATAAGTAAATGCCTCTAAAGGTGTCACTATTTAAACTGCTAAATACACTTTGTCTTAGGCTATTTAATTGATACCATTATTTTATCTTTTTATATATGTTTTTGTCAATCAATTTCAATCATTATGGTCACAGGACCATCATTAACGCTTAAAATATCCATATCTTCTTGGAATATACCTGTTTCTACATTAAAATCTTCTTTTAAAATAGAAACAAATAAATCATATAATGGCTTTGCTATTTCCGCTTTTGCTGCTTTTACAAATGAAGGTCTGTTATTGCCTTTAGTATCTCCATATAGTGTAAACTGAGAAATCACTAGTAACTGTCCATCAACTGATTTAAGATTTAAGTTCATTTTATGATTTTCATCTTCAAATACTCTTAAGTTTTTTACTTTTTCAGCAGATTTTCTGATCGAAGATTCGTTATCGTCAACAGATATACCAACGTATACCAAATACCCTTTAGATATTGAACTCACAATTTTTCCACTAACTTTGACAGAAGCTTCCTTAACCCTTTGAACGATTAATCTCATTTGAAATCTCTTTCTACTTGGAATATATCGCTAATTTTTCTAAGGTTAGACATTAATATTTGAAGTTGATTTTGATCTACAACTAATATTTTTAGTTTAATGACCATTTCCATATTATTTCCGCTTGCTGCATTTACTTCTGCAATCGTTATTTGTCCAGCATTGACTGCTGTTACAACTTCTGTTAGTAATGTAGGTTTAGAAGTTCCAATAATTTTAATTCTTGTCGGGTACTTTCTTTTGATTTCAGATGACCAAAAAGCCTCAATTAGTCTATTTTCATCAAACTGATTACAATTAGGACAATAAGTGGAGTGAATAACAATACCACTGGTTTTACTTACAAATCCAATAATAGGGTCGCCAGGTATTGGCAAACAACAATTACCTAGTTTGATTTGGGGACTCGATAATCCTTCAATAACAACGCCAGTTTCACTGTGTGTTGTAAGTTGTCTAGCTGCTTTTTCCATTTGACGTTGAAGTAAAAATTCTTTATCAACTTCTTTGTTTAAAAGTTTAGCAACTACAGTCTTAGGACTAATTATACCTTTACCAATTTCTAAATAAAGTGTTTCTATATCCATGATCATGTTTTTTTCAAAATGTTTTTTAGCAAATTGATCATCAATGCCAATATCGACTTTTTGAGCATGCATTTCACGATCTAATTGATCTTTACCCATTTGAACTAAACTATCTTTATTTAATTTATTTAAAAAGCTTTTAATTTTATGTTTTGCATGTGCAGATCTTGCTATTTTCAGCCAGTCTTCACTAGGTCCATATGAATTTTTATTAGTTTTGACACTAACAATATCACCTGTATTTAACTCATAGTCTAGGGTAACTATTCTGTTATTGACGATTGCGCCAACCATTTTATTACCAACATCTGTATGAATACGATAAGCAAAGTCTATCGGTGTTGCTCCTTTGGGTAGCTCAATTACCGCTCCTTTAGGTGTAAAAACATAGACGTTTGCATCTAAGATATCACCTTTAACAGTTCCCACGAATTCTTCTGCACTGCCTTCTGTTTCATCAGAGTCTTCAGTCATTTTCATGAGCTCGCCATACCATTTTAATTTTTGAGCAATTTCAAATTGTTCTTTTTCTTTTGAATAGGTCTTATTTTCTTTATATGCCCAGTGTGCTGCAACTCCAAATTCGGCAACTTGATCCATTTCAAGTGTTCGAATTTGCACTTCAAATAAGGTACCATCATCAGATAAAACAGTCGTATGCAAGGATTGATACATATTAGGTTTAGGAACAGCTATATAATCTTTAAACCGTCTTGGAATTGGCGTGAAGTTGGCATGGATAATCCCCAATGCTTGATAACATGTCTCAACTTTATCAACGACAATTCTTACTGCTAGTAAATCATATATATCTTCAAATGCTCGATTATCTCGAACCATTTTTTTATAGATTGAATAGATATTTTTAATGCGTCCTTTAATCTCATAATCTTTTAATTGACTCGTCACAAATAACTGTTGAATATGTTCAATCACATGTTCAATAGAAGATTCTCTCTCCATTTTTTTTGTTTGAATCATATTTGAAACTCGATAATACATCGGTGGGTCTGTATATCTTAGTGACCTATCTTCAAGTTCCGCTTTAATTCTAAAAATCCCTAAACGATGGGCAAGCGGTGCATAAATGTCTAATGTTTCGCTTGCTATCTTATATTGTTTTTCTGGAGACATTGAATTAAGCGTTCTTACATTGTGCAGTCTATCGGCAATTTTGATTAAAATAACTCTAATGTCTTTGGCCATTGCGAGTAACATTTTTTGATGATTATCCGCTTGCGAAGCAACTGTATTAAAAGACAGCTTCCCAATTTTGGTGACGCCATCGACAAGTGCTGCAATTTCTAGGCCAAAATTGATTTCAACATCCTTTAAAGTTAAAGATGTATCTTCAACAGTGTCATGCAGTAGGGCAGCAATAATGGTTGCTGGACCTGCTCTTAATTCTGATAAAATTTTGGCAACGGCCACAGGATGAGTAATATATGGATCCCCACTTTTGCGCATTTGTCCTTCGTGTTTTTCTTTAGCTAAAAAATAAGCTTTTTTTACAAGCTCAATGTCTTTTTCATTATGAATATATGAATGAAAAGATTCAACTAAAGAATCAAATAGAGGGTCAGTCATTAAAATCTCCTTGTTATGGGTATTGAATTAAAGTAAGTATATCACGATTAACTAATCTGTCTCTACCTTTTAACTCTAATAATTCTATTAAGAATGCTAATCCGACAACTTCACCACCAAGTTTTTCAACAAGCTGAACGGTGGCATCAACAGTTCCACCAGTAGCAAGCAAGTCATCGATAATAATAACTCTGTCTCCAGGTTTAACTGCATCTTCATGCATACACAACTCATTTGAGCCATATTCTAAATCATAAGTGACTGAAATTGATTTTCTAGGTAATTTTCCAGGTTTTCTAACAGGTGCAAAACCGATGCCTAAATTAGTAGCAACAGGGCATCCAAAAATAAATCCTCTTGCCTCTGGGCCAACAATCATAGTTGCCTTTTTTTCTCTAGCAAATTTTGTAAATTCATTTGATGCATGTTGATATGCTTTACCATCTAACATAAGCGGTGTAATATCTCTAAATAAAATGCCTTTTTTAGGGAAATTAGGTACTTCTGCAATATAATCCTTTAAGTTCATTTTGAGCCTCCGTATGGTTAATGAATCATTTTGTATCACCTAATTATTTTAACCTATTTTAATAGATTTTACAAGTATGCTATAATGAACATAGGTGATAAAATTGAAGCCATTAGCATATAGAATAAGACCAACTGAATTTATGAATGTCTATGGACAAGACCATCTTGTAGGAAAAGATGGTGTTTTAACGATGATGTTAGAGAAATCTAAGCTATTATCCTTTATTTTGTATGGTCCACCCGGAACTGGAAAAACTACAATAGCAACTATTTTTGCTGAAAAATCTTTGTTAGAAACTTACTTTTTTAACGCTTCAACAGACTCTAAACAAAAATTAAAGGACATTTTAGACACAACAGTCTATAAAGATATCTTAATTGTGATTGATGAAATCCATCGTATGAAAAAAGATACTCAAGATTATTTGCTACCTTTCATGGAAAACGGAAAAGCAACCGTTATTGGAATCACAACACTTAATCCCTATCAAAGTGTCAATCCTGCGATACGATCAAGATGTCATTTGTATGAAGTGTTAAAACTAGAAGATGAAGATATTAAAAATGCTGTTTTAAATGGAGTTCATGCTCTTGATATTGATATTCATGTTGACCAATCTGCTTTAGATAAGATCATTAGATATTCTAATCATGAAGTGAGAACAGCGCTTAATTTATTAGAAAGCGCTTCATTAATCCTAGATGATGGAGATACACTAACCGCTTCTCATGTTAACCGAATTAGCGGTAAAAAGCATTTAGATCTAGATGATCATGAAGATCACTTCTATGATTTATTAAGTGCACTTCAAAAATCAATTAGAGGTTCTGATGTTGATGCATCGCTTCATTATCTTGCAAGATTAATTACACTAGGAGATTTGCTTTCAATTATTAGAAGATTACTTGTCATAGCCTATGAAGACATTGGGTTAGCTAATCCTTTAATGGGGCAAAAAGTATTATCAGCCACCGAAGCAGCCTTAAACGTTGGTTTTCCAGAAGCAAGAATCATCTTAAGTGTCATTGTCATTGATATGGCCCTATCTCCTAAAAGCAATACAGGTCTATTGGCCATTGATGCAGCACTATCTGACTATGAAACTGATGATTGTGGCGTTGTTCCTGATCATGCAAGTAACACTAAAATTAGAATCAATCCAGATATCTACCATTATCCTCATAATGAGACGCAATCCCTAAATGATCAATCTTATTTGCCAGTCAAGATTAAAGATAAATCTTATTATTTACCTAAAGAAGAAAGTGCATATGAAAAAGCTTTATCTGATCGCTTAAAATTAATCGATAAAATAAAGAGTAAAAAGCGTCATCCATAAATCAAATTATATATCAAAAACTCATAACTTATGGTTAATCAAATGATTAAGACATGAAAAGTTATGAGTTTTTTATTTGCTGATTTATTTAATCATTTGCTAAATATAATCGTTACTTAAAGTTGCTAACATCACTGCTTTAATCGTGTGCATTCTATTTTCTGCTTCTTGAAAAACAACACTTTTATTTGATTCTATGACTTCATTTGTTACTTCTATTTCACCGTTTTTAACATTAGGAAAGTTTTTCCCGAATTCTAACGCAATTTGTTGTCCAATTTCTGTATCAAGTCCATGAAATGCAGGTAGGCAGTGCATAAATATGGATTTAGGGCTCGTTTTACTCATGATTTTACTTGATACTTGATATGCATTAAGTTCATTCATACGTTTTAGCCAAACCTCTTTTGGCTCTCCCATGGACACCCAAACATCAGTATAAATTACGTCACTATCGATTGCTCCTTTTATTGGATCTTCTTCAAAAGAAAGGGTTGCACCTGTGGTTTTAGAAATTTCTATACATTGGTCTATCAATTTTTGTGTTGGCCATAGCGCTTTTGGAGCAACTGCTTTAAAATGCATACCCATTTTCGCGCAACCAATCATCAATGAATTACCCATATTATTTCTAGCATCTCCATAATATGCAAATTTTATATCTTTTAGATAACCAAATTTTTCTTGAATTGTTAAAAAATCAGCTAGTATTTGAGTTGGATGAAATTGATCAGTTAATCCACTATAAACTGGAACTCCTGAATATTGAGCAAGGATTTCAATATCGGCTTGAAGATATCCTCTAAATTCAATCGCATCAAACATTCCACCTAAAACTCTAGCCGTATCTTTAACACTTTCTTTTTTTCCCATTTGCGATCCTGTTGGTCCTAGATAAGTTGTTTGACACCCAAGATCGTGGGCTGCTACTTCAAAGGCACATCTAGTTCTAGTTGAATCTTTTTGAAATAGTAAAACGATATTTTTACCCTCAAGATAAACATGTTTAATACCTTGTTTCTTTTCTTCTTTTAATCTTTTTGCTAGATTAATTAAATACTGAATTTCTTCAGGTTTGAAATCTAGAAGTGTTAAAAAGCTTCTTTTTTCTAAATTCATTTGTTTCCTCCATTAATGTATAGTCTAGGTACTCTCTTGGATATATTCGTGCAAACTTCATAAACAATTGTATTTTGATTTTTTGCCACTTCATCAGTTGTAATCAAGCCTCCAAATAAGATGACTTCATCGCCA
Source organism: uncultured Mariniplasma sp. (assembly GCA_964368955.1). GTDB lineage: Bacteria > Bacillota_I > Bacilli_A > Acholeplasmatales > Acholeplasmataceae > Mariniplasma. Next base: position 971 of record CAYJDZ010000056.1, on the reverse strand, counting down.
ACTTTAACACTATTATCAATTCTAACAAAGACTGCCCCCATACAGATGACACCGACGGTTTTATATTTTTTTGCATTAATTTCAACATATGCATTTTTATTATTTCTAAGCCAACCATCCGCATATCCTATTGGAATGATTCCAATTTTCTCATGAGTAATTGCAGAGTAAGTTGCTCCATACCCAACAACTTCTCCTGGATTGAAGTTTTTAATCTGAACAATTCGACTATGAAGTGACATCACTGGCTTTAACATAGATTTATCTTTATCTAATGTTAATCCATATAAAGATATACCTAATCGAAGATGTGTTGTAAAGTCATAGTCTTTCTCATAGTTAATCGAAGATGCAGAGTTTGATACATGAATCATTTTTGGTAAGATTTTTATATCTTTTAATATATCTTTAAATCTTTCTAGTTGTGTGAGGTATATATTTTTATTTTCGTTTGCTGTTGCAAAATGCGTAAACAAACCTTCTAGTTTGATTGTTTCATGATTTTGACATAAATCAATGAATTTTAAAATATCTTCTTTTTCTTTTAATCCATAACGATTCATACCTGTATCAATTTTTAAATGCACATTTAATTGATATTTTGTATGTAAGAGTGCTTCAATGATTTCAATATCATATAACGTTATATCAATTTTATAAGTTTCAGCAATCTTGAATTGATCTTCTAAAATTGGACCTAACATTAAGATTTTAATTTCCTTATTTTCTTTTCTCAGTTCAATGCCTTCTTCTATCAAGGATACAGCAAAGAACCGAACTCCTTTTGAGTATAAAAAGTTCATAATCTTTACAGCGCCATGACCATATGCATCAGCTTTGATGACTGGAATGATCGTTTTATTTGGATTTAATTCATGTATATAGTTATAGTTATGATTGATGTGATCTAGATTGATTTCTGCCCACGTTGGCCTATAGATATTAGACATATTCTTTCTCCACATAAGGTG
>CAYJDZ010000055.1:4386-8665 GCA_964368955.1 uncultured Mariniplasma sp. | reverse complement strand
GAATAATCCATTTTTTTAATGCTTGTATGTGTTTAATATCGATATCTTTAAGTAGGATACTAAAAAGTATGTTTTGATCTTTTTCTGATGACCAAACTCTTTCGTATTGCCCTCTACCTTTTGTTTGATGATTTGCTCTCAAAAATGTAAAATTTGGAAATGAACTAAAATGCTCCTTTAATAAATCACTCGTGGAGGATACTTCATCAAAGGTTAATAAAGTATAGTCAATCATGAGCCAATAGCAAATGAGATTTCAACTTCACAAACAAGTTCATCACCTACATAGGCTTCTGCCTTTCCAAATCCGAAACTACCTATAATTCGTGTCAGTTCACATTTTAGTATTAATAGATCGCCTGGAACAACACTTTTTCTAAATTTTGCGTTTTTAATACCGGTAAAATAAGCGATTTTGCCTTTATATTTATCATCTGATAGTAAAATAACAGCTCCAACTTGTGCGAGTGATTCTACAACAATAACTCCAGGAACAACTGGTTTTCCGGGAAAATGACCTTTAAAATAAAATTCATTTTCTGTTATGTGTTTAATGCCTACTGCATATTTTAAAGACTCTAATTCTATGATTTCATCGAGAAACAAGAACGGATCTCGATGAGGAATGATACTTTTAATTTGCTCTAAAGATAGTTTCATCATCACACCTTCTTAAAAATAACTGCAGCATTTTGTCCACCAAATCCAATATTGATGTTCATGCCATAAGTGATATCTTTTTTGACAAAATGATTTGGCGTATAATCTAGATCACATTCTGGATCTTTTTCATTTAAATGAATCGTAGGTGGAATTAAACCCGTTTGTAGGGCTTTGATAACACTAATTGACTCAATAGCTCCTGCAGCGCCCAAAGCGTGTCCTGTCATTGATTTTGTTGAACTTATTGAAACCTTGTAAGCATGTTCTTGTAATGCTTTTTTAAACCCAAGCGTTTCTATTTTATCGTTTAATACAGTTGAGGTGCCATGTGCGTTAATATAACCTAGTTTATCCGGTGTTATTTTTGCGTCTTCTAAAGCTAGTCTAATGCATTCAGTAACACCTGTAGCGTCTTCATCAGGTGCAGTCATGTGAAATGCATCTGCTGTTGTTCCATACCCTACAACTTCACCTAAAATAGTTGCGCCTCTGTTTGTAGCATGTTCAATGCTTTCTAAAACCAAAATCCCTGCGCCTTCAGCAATCACAAAACCTTGACGCGTTTTATCAAAAGGGCGTGATGCATACTCTGGATCATTTGAAAAATCTAAGGCTTTTAGACTAGAAAAACCACCAAGTCCAAGATTATTAACTGGCGCTTCAGCTCCACCTGCAAATGCTAGATCTAAATATCCATCTCTAATATATCTAAAAGCTTCCCCAATTGAATTGGTTGCTGCTGAACAAGCAGTGACCATGGGCAGGTTAATACCTTTTGCATTATACTTAATGCCTATTTTTGCACCAACCATATTAATAATTGCGTTAGGAATAAAAAATGGAGAGATTCTATCTTGTCCTCTTGTGACTGATGTTTTAGTTTCCTCAAAAATGGTGTTTAATCCACCAATACCACTACCGATAAAAGTTCCAAATTTAAAAGGATTAATTTTATCTAAATCAAGTTTAGATTGCATGAATGCTTCATGTGCAGCAACTAAACCTAAGTTAGTGACTCGATCTGATCTTCTAATTTCCTTTTTTTCAATAAACTGTTCAAAGTCTAAATTTTTTACCTCTCCTGCAATCTTAACTTTCCAATCAGTTGTGTCATAAAGGGTGATAAAATCTACGCCATTTTTCCCTTCAACTAATGCTTTGAAAGATGACTCAACATCATTTCCAACAGGAGATACAAGTCCCATGCCTGTAATAACTACTCTTCTTTTATCCATTATATGACCATCCCTCCATCAACAACAAGTATTTGTCCAGTCATATAACTTGATAGATCACTTGCAAGAAAGTTAACTAAATGACTAACATCTTGTGGTTTACCTAAGCGTTTTAGAGGTATATTTTGTAAGTATGTTTCAATGATGTTTTGATCAAGTTTTGCTGTCATCTCGGTTTCAATAAAACCTGGACAAACAGCATTGACTGTAACATTTCTTGAGCCAAATTCCTTAGCTAAAGATTTAGTTAAACCGATTAACCCTGCTTTTGAAGCACTATAATTTGATTGTCCGATATTTCCGGTTAGTCCGATGATGCTTGAGATGTTAATTAATCGTCCATAAGGTGATTTTAACAGATATTTTGCAGCATGTTTACTCATATTCCATGCACCTTTTAGGTTTGTGTTCATGACTTTGTCAAATTGTTCTTCTCTCATTCTTAGAATCAATTGATCATCTGTTACACCTGCATTATTAACTAATATGTCAAGTGCTCCAAAATGAGCAAGACAACTATCTACTAATTTTTTAGCATCATCAAATTTAGAAATATCTGCTTGAACTGCTAATGCTTTTGAACCTAGGCTTTCAATCTCTTTGACTAAACTTAATGCTTTTTCTTCGCTTCTATTATAATTAACAACGACAAAAGCACCACTCATTGCAAGTGTTAAAGAAATTGTTCTTCCGATTCCTGATGCCCCTCCTGTAACTATTGCGACTCTATTTTGTAAATCCATGTGTCTTTAACCATCCTTTCACAGTTTCATATGTATCTAAGTGATCAAAATGACAAGTGTCAATTTCTGGATCAATTTTATTAATTAGATTTGTTAATACTTTTCCTGGACCAATCTCTAAAATATGAGTGATACCATCTTTTTTCATATTGAGAATTGATTCTCTAAATCTAACTTGATGTGTCATTTGATTTTTGATATGAAAGATTATATCTTCATCTTTTAAGTAGCTTGCATCTAGGTTCATCATTATTTTATAGTTTGCTTGATGAGGAGTTAGCAAGTGATTGTTTTTAATATCAAAAACTAATTGTTTACTCGCATCACTCATTAGTGATGTATGAAATGCACCACTTGTTTTTAATTCTATAATTCTTCTTGCACCTAGGTCTTTCAAAATTACTGCAGCTTTTTCTATAAGTTTCGTTTCTCCTGATATCACGACTTGATTAGGAGCGTTATCATTAGCAATCCCAATTATTCCTTGGATTTGAAGTGTTGTGCAAACATCACTAACTGTCTTTTTATCTAAACCTATGACTGCCATCATCATGCCTTCTTGTTTTTTAGCATCTATTTCCATATATGTGGCTCTTTTAGAAATAATTTGGAAGATGGCTTCAAAATCAAACACATTAGCAGCATAATAAGCACTATACTCACCCAAGCTAAACCCTAAAAGTGTGTCTATACTAAGATTCAGTTTAGAGATTAAATCATATCCAAAAATCGATTTTAGCACAATCAACGGTTGGGTGTACTTAGTTTGATGAATTAAATTTTCATCTTTTAAAATATCAATTACATTAAATCCCAAGATCTTTGAGGCATTGCTTGCCATATTTTCATAAATTTTATAACTATTTATGTAGTCTAAGCCCATATTCACATATTGGCTCCCTTGTCCTGAAAAACATATTGCTAATTTATTCATGATAACACTTCCAGACTTTGTTTGTATTGCTCAACATCATCAAATAAATCTTCTAAAACCTTTTTTACAGGTCTAATTGAATGAACAAGTCCACTGATTTGACCAGCCATGATCGAACCAGTTTCCATATCTCCATCAAATACAGCACGTTTTAATGAACCTAATGTCATCTTTTCTAACTCCATGATATCTACACCTTTAAGTGAGAGTTCATTATATTTAACAGCCATTTGATTTTTTAATACTCTAACTGGGGCTTTCGTTGATCTTCCAGTTACGATTGTGTCAATATCTTTTGATGAAACAATTCTATTTTTGTAATTTTCATGAATTGGACATTCATCAGTTGCGAGTAAGACCGTGCCTATTTGAATACCTTTCGCACCTAACGCAAAAGCAGCTAAAACACCACGTTTATCAGCGATGCCTCCCGCAGCAATTACAGGAATTGAAACTGCATCACTTGCTTGCGGCACGATGACCATTGTAGTTAATTCACCAATGTGACCACCAGCTTCAGTGCCTTCACAAATTACTGCATCAGCACCCATGCGTTCCATCCGTCTAGCAAGTGCTACTGATGGCACCACTGGAATGACAATAATATCTGCTTCTTTCCATGCATTTATATATATACCTGGACTACCTGCACCAGTTGTGACAACTTGTATTTTTTCATCAATGACTAATTGTGCAATATCTTT
>CAYJDZ010000055.1:0-4286 GCA_964368955.1 uncultured Mariniplasma sp. | reverse complement strand
TTTTCTTCTCTTAAGTAATCATCAAGTGTAATAGGGATACTTGCTGCTGATGTATTGCCATACTCTTCGATATTCATCTTAAATTTTTCAATGGGAATATCCATTGATTTTGAAACTGCTTGTATGATTCTAATGTTTGCTTGATGCGGAATGATCATATCGATGTCATCGATGGTTAATTTCGCATCATTTAAAATTTTTTCAATGCTTTTTTTCATAATATCTACTGCAAATAAAAATACTTTTCTACCATCCATTTTTATATACTTAACAACTGTTAAAGATTCTTGTTCGTCTGGTTTTGCAGCATTGAAAAAATATGCTTGATCTTTAAGATCATCACTTGGTTTAATCAATAGAGCTCCAGCTCCATCACCAAACAAGATGCATGTGTTTCGATCTTCATAATCGGTGACGTTTGTTAGTTTTTCTGCACCAATAATGAGCGCTGATCTAAATTTGTGTGATGATAACATCATTGCTGCTACTTCTAGACCATAAACAAATCCAGTGCATGCAGCATTAATATCAAAACTCATACATTCATGGGTGATTCCAAGTTTTAATTGAACGAAATTAGCCGTTGAAGGCGTCATTTGATCTCCTGTAATTGATGCTACAATAATTAAATCAATGGTTGATATGTCATGGCCAGCTAAATCTATTGCTTCTTTTGCAGCCAGATATGCCATGTCACTAGTATTTTCACTTGTTGCTTTATGTCTGTTTACAATCCCTGTTCTTGAGACAATCCATTCGTGATTTGTGTCTACTAATTTTTCTAAATCTTTATTTGTGATCACTTCTTTGGGAATATATTTTCCGCTTGAAATAACTTTAATGTTTGTTTGATTCATCATCTAGTTCTCCTATCTCTTTGTAGATACCGATGTTTCTAAATTTGTTATATCTGTTGTCTAATAATTGATCTTTATTTTGCTTCATTAATCTGTTTAAGTTTTTAAGTACATGTTTTTTTAACTCTTCTATTCCAAAGTCAGGATTTTCATGAAGTCCTTCTTGTTCTAAAATGATTTGATCAATGACTTTGAATTCAAGCAGATCTTTCGCTGTTAACTTCATCAATTCAGCGGCTCTTTTTGCTTCGCTACTATCTTTAAACAAAATAGATGCGAATCCTTCTGGTGATAAAATCGAATATATTGCATTTTCAAACATGCAAATATAATCTCCTATCCCTATAGCAAGCGCCCCACCAGAACCACCTTCACTTAGAATAATGACAATAATAGGCACATTGAGTTTCATCATTTCAAATAAATTAGCTGCAATTGCTCTTGCTTGTCCACGCTCTTCTGCTTCAATCCCTGGATAAGCACCAGGTGTATCAATGATGGTAATAATTGGTCTGTTAAATTTTTCTGCTTGCTTCATCAGTCTTAACGCTTTGCGGTAACCCTCTGGATGAGGCATGCCGAAATTATGTTTAATCTTATCTTCAGTATCTTTCCCTTTTTCTTCAGCGATTACTGTCACAGGAATCAAATTAAACTTTGCGATCCCACCAATAATAGATTGATCATCTTTAAAAAGTCTATCTCCTTTAAGTTCAATAAAATCCGTAAATAAAAGATCTATACATGTCCTAGAAGTCATTCTTTTAGGATGTCTTGCTAGTTTTACAATATCCCAAGCTGTTTTTTCTAGATTCATAATTGTTCACCACTGACATGTAATTTTAAGAGTTGATAAATTGTTTTGCGCATATCGTTTCTATGGACAATCATATCTACCTGTCCATGATTTAATTGAAAAAGATCGGTTTGAAATCCATCAGGAAGTTCTTGTCTAATCGTTTGTTTAATCACTCTAGACCCTGCAAATCCAATTAAAGAAGATTTTTCTGCAATCATAATATCACCTAGAGATGCGAAACTTGCAGCAACTCCTCCAGTTGTTGGATTGGTTAAAACACTTAAGTACAACAATTTAGCATCATCATGTTTAGTTAGTGCAGCACTTGTTTTAGCCATTTGCATTAAAGATAAAATACCTTCTTGCATGCGTGCTCCACCAGATGCTGAAAAGATAACTAATGGTAATTTGTGAATTGTTGCATATTCAATTAAACGTGTAACTTTTTCACCTACAGCACTGCCCATTGAGCCCATCATAAAAAATGAATCAAGTGCCCCTATCGCAACTTCTATACCTACTATTTTAGATGTTCCACATAAAAAAGCTTCATTTAATTTTGATAGTTTTTTCCCAATATCTAGTTTTTCTTCATATCCTTCCATATTTAGAGGATTAAGTGATTCTATGTAACTAAATAATGGGTTAAAAGTTTCTTCATCAGCAATTAAACTAATTCTGTTTGTTGCAGTCATTCTAAAATGATAATCACAAAAAGGACAAATATGATGACTAATTTGCAATGTTTTTTCATAAATTGCAGCACCACATTGATCACATTTAATAAATAAGCCTTCAGGTATATCGATAGGCTTATAAGTTATTTGTTTTTTTCTGACATTTTTTTTAAACTCTTCTAATCTTTTTTTTCTTTGTTCTAAAAAATCATTCATTTTTATTCGCCTCCACTAGAAGGTTAAATCTTTGAATGAATCCTGTATCATAGACACCTTTTATAAATTCCGGGTTATACATAATCAAATATTGATATTCAATATTGGTTTCAATGCCTTCAATAATGAACTGTTCTAAAGCAACTCTCATTTTTTTAATGGCTTCTAGGCGTGTTGGAGCATAAACAACAAGTTTTGCTAGCATCGAATCATAAAATGGAGGAACAACATATCCAGGATAGATATGTGTATCGATTCTAACACCTGGCCCGCCAGGAAAGATAACGTTATTAATTTTGCCTGGTGTAGGCATAAAGTTTTTCATAGGATTTTCGGCATTAATTCTGCATTCAATCGCATGACCTTTTATTTTAAGATCTCTTTGTTTGATACTTAAAGATTTTCCATAAGCAATTCTTAATTGTTCTTTTACAATATCCACACCTGTAATTAGTTCAGTGATTGGATGTTCGACTTGAATTCTTGTGTTCATTTCGATGAAATAGAAATTTTGTTTCGCATCAACTAAAAACTCTACTGTTCCAGCATTCACATATTGGATTGCCTTTGCTAGTTTTAGCGCCGCTAGACCCATTCTTCTTCTTAATAATTCATTTAATACTGGACTAGGTGCTTCTTCAATCATTTTTTGATTGCGTCTTTGCATCGAGCAATCACGTTCAAATAAATGAACATAGTTACCTTCATTGTCTCCTATGACTTGAATTTCAATATGTCTTGGTGATTCAATGAATTTTTCTACATATAAGGACCCATCTCCAAAATTAGAGAGCGCTTCTAGTGAGGTACGCGAAAAAGCGTTTCTGAATTCTTCACCAGAACGGACAATGCTGATACCTCTTCCACCGCCACCACTTGATGCTTTGATCATGACGGGATATCCTATTTTTCTTGCTATTTTTAATCCATCTTCAGTATCTAAAACTAAACCATCACTACCTTCAACAATTGGCACATGATGTGCTTTTGCGAGTGTTCTTGCTGATGACTTATCACCAATCAATGAGATTGCTTTTGAAGATGGGCCAACAAATTTAATTTGACAACTTTCTACCATCTCAACAAACTCATGATTTTCTGACAAAAAACCATATCCTGGATGAATTGCATTGCATCCAGTAGATATAGCAGCTGATAAAACTCTATTTGTATTTAAATAACTATCTGAACTTAAATTTTCCCCAATACATACTGCCTCATCTGCTAATTTGACATGTAGACTATCTTTGTCAGCTTTAGAATAGACTGCAACAGTTTCAATCCCTAACTCTTTAGCAGCTCTGATGATACGAACAGCAATCTCACCACGATTTGCAATTAAAAGTTTATTTTTCAACGACTTCACCAATCGTCATTAATACTTGATCATAACCGATAACATCTTTATTGTTAACATCAATGGATTTGATCACACCTGTATAAGGCGACGTAATTTCATTCATAATTTTCATCGCTTCAATGATACAAACAACCTGACCTTTTTTAACCTTTTGACCGACTTGCGCATAAGGTTTTGCATCTGGTGTGCCTGCAGCATAAAAGGTACCTACTAATGGTGACTTAATATAGGCTTGGTCAATGTCTTCTACTTTATAATCTTCTTTTTTTGAAAGGTTAGTTTTTGTGCTTGGGGTTGTTTCAATTTTTTCTTCATTATTTTCTTTGTTTTTTTGTTTAGATAATTTGATCTTAACATCTTTAGTTTCTAGCTCTAAT
>CAYJDZ010000054.1:0-8702 GCA_964368955.1 uncultured Mariniplasma sp. | reverse complement strand
GTTTTATTTATTAGTTGAAGATCTTCTCTAATAGCAAAAACACTTCCTTTCGATTTTATATTAAATGGCTTGACTAAAATAATTATTAAAACAGAATATGTCTATCTTATTTTACCAAAGCTTCATCATTTCCGCTTTTTTTATCTTTATTACTTGACCCATTTTAGTACAATTACACTTTCTCCTCTTGATTAACATCTATATTTTCTGTTATTGATTTAAAAAAATCACTACTCCATAAATCAAGACTACATTGATCTTTAATAAATGGTTTAACAAAAGCTTTTGCTTTTTCATAATCAATAGTATCAAATTTGTTTTTAAAATCATTTGTAAATCGTTGGCCATTATACATATCTAAATCCTCTCTTCTTTATAAATCTAGTTTAACATGTCTATTCTAACTCTGTCCAACTAAGTATAACCTATCCCCCAATAACAATAGTAAATCAACTATTTTTTAAAAGTGATTTATGTGTATTTTATCAATATTATTAAAATACCAGTCATTAAGTTTATTTCACAGCTAGTTTTATTAATTCCGTTAGTTTGTTTTTAATTTCTTGATTACTTCTATCTTTTTTAAATTGTTCAGCAAGATCAAGAATTAGTTCTTTCTGTTTTAGTGTAATTTTATTTCTTTGATACTCACTGTCAATAAAATGATCGAAGGTTCCAACCCAATCACCAAGACTTCCAAAGTCATCTCCTGGCGTTAAAATTGTTTTATAATTCATTTCTCCATAATTTAATCTTTGATTCCCAGAAGCCGTTTCAGATATATTAATCTCAAATAAGGGTTTTATATTAAAAACACCTAATCCATTTGTGTCTTTTTCAATTAAATCTTTGTCAACGCTTATACCAACTGCTTTACATACATAAAGCATGTAGTATTGTCCTAATTGGATTCGATGAATTATTTTACATTCGATATTAATTGGACATTCTTTAATTGACGGTACAGATACATTTTTTGATTTAAAAGTATGAAGGCCGGCAACATCTAATTCACTTATACCTCTTGGCAGAGGCAAGTTTGCGATGATGCTTTCTCTCATAATGTCCTTTCCAATATAACTAATAACAACTTCATCACTTTTTAATAGGTTGAGATAGCCATCTCTTGGACGATTTATGTTGTTTACTTCATTAATCGGACTATTTCTTAAGGCGAACGTGTAATAGAATTCAGCAGGTTTACCATCTCTTGGCATATTTGCTGAATTGCATGTTCCTAAAGTAACTGGTGTTGCATTGACGTTGCCAAATTTATCAATTGTCGTTACGAAGTAAGCAATTTGTGGTGGTTGAATAAACCTGTAGTTAAAGTCTACTGATAAATCATTTAAGATATCAAAATATTGTTTTTTCATAGTTTTTCCTCTTTATTATTTCAATGGGAGTTTTATCTTTTTATTAAGCTGAATTTTGCACTGCTGTGATTATCTAGGACATATAGGTGCCACCCTAGGCATAAAAACAACATCATGCAACTTGTTTAGTTGTTCTTATTTTATCATTTCTCTACGTTTAAATAAATTCATTAAGTGTTCTGTATTCAACTGGTGTTAAATTGTTTAACCTATAAGCTACTCTATGATTATTAAAATAATCTATATATAACTCAATTGTGGTATTAATATCTTTAAAATCATGTAGCTCATATAGTGTTTTAAATCTCCCTTAACCCACCCAATAAGTGATTCTATAACTGACTAATCAGTTAGCGTTCCTGCTTTACTCATGGATCGTGTTATTTGATATTCTTTATGTGCTTTCTCAAATCTTTTTGATGCATAGACTAGATTTTAATCACTATGTAGGATGCTATGGTCGTCACCATATCCTCTTATTTCTTTAATCATAAAGTAATAAATAAAGACACCGAAAAACAATTCAAAAAAACCCTGTGTTTTGGAATATAGGGAAAAATTTTCTATCTGCACAAAAAAAGTCTAATACATAATCGTATCAGACTAACGCTCTATTAATGTGATGCTTGAACTATTTGATACAATAACGCACACAAGAAATAAATAGAACATATAAACATTCTATATGGAAATAAATATTCGATAAATAGCATTTGAAAATAATTAAAAATTTCAATTTATACTATGTAAATTATAAATTGAGGGTTTAGACAAATATCCAAAGACTTCAAGAAAAAATAAAAGAACTCGCTCCCATACATTACAGGGAAGAAGTTCTTTCGCTTTATTTATTGAACTATCTGTTTTAATCAAACTCACTCATTTAAGATCTTTTATCTTTATAAAGCATTAACTATACTAATTTTTTATCACTTTAATTTAATAAATCTTGATAAGCTTTTGCTAGTTTTCCACCAACTTTAGCATTATTATATACTAATGCTAAGTTTGCTTGCAAACTCTTTCCCTTAGTTTCTTCTACGATTTTTTTGAGAAGATATGGTGTAACATCTTTTCCTTCAACATGATCAATAACACTTTGTTTAACTGCTCTATCAATAATATCATTCATATAATCACTATCAAGCGAATCAGCTTCTGGTATTGGATTTGCTACTAAAACTCCACCTTTTAAGTTAAGTTTTTCTTTAGTATAGATAATCTTAGCCAAGTCTTCAACTTGATCAACATAAAGTCTTAGTTTAATGTCTGAAGTTCTTGTAAAGAAAGCTGGTAATACTTTTGTCTGATATCCAACAACTGACACACCTTTGGTTTCTAGATATTCCATAGTTCTTGGTAGATCTAGGATTGCTTTAGCACCAGCGCAAATGACTGTTACATTAGTTTGTGATAGTTCTTCTAAGTCTGCAGATACATCGAGTGTATGCTCATAGCCTTTATGAACCCCACCAATACCACCAGTCACAAAAAACTTAATATTCGCCATTTCTGCACAAATCATTGTAGATGCCACTGTAGTTGCACCTAATTGTTTCATCGCAATCACAGATGCCATATCACGTCTAGAAACTTTCACTGCATCTTTTGATTTAGCAAGTGTTTCTAAATCTTCATCGGTTAACCCAATTTTGATTTTACCATTCATTATAGCGATTGTCGCGGGTACTGCACCTTGCTCTCTAATGATTTGTTCAACCTTTTTTGCCATAACAACATTGTCTGGATAAGGCATCCCATGAGATATAATTGTTGATTCTAATGCAACCACTGGTAAATTATTGTTGAGTGCTTCTTTTACTTCTGCTTTAATATCTAAAAATTGTTCATACGTTTTCATACTTTTTGATCTCCTTTTTTAATTGATTTATTGATAATTTTTGATTAACAGCGTGTTTGGACTGGATTGTTAGGCTTGAACTTACTGCGCCATATACAATACTGGTATCTAATGGTTCTTCGTTAATTAGGCCATGTAATACAGCACTACTAAATGCATCACCTGCGCCAGTGACATCTATGACTTTATCTTCATTAATTAAGTAAGCTTTTTGATGTCTTAGCTCTCTACCATCATGATAGACAGCTCCTTTTTTCCCTTGGGTAATAACGACTTTTTTTAGTCCTTGTCTTAACCATAGTTTTGCAAAGTTTTCTATATCTTCTTCATTGCTATTAAAGTAGCTTTGACTTTCATCTAGATTACAAATTAAGATTTCGACTCCATTTAAATCATCTGGTACATGTTTCATTTTGGGTGCAGATACACCAATGATCGCAAGCTTCTTGTCATCTACTTGTGCATATTCAATCAATGCTTCTAGGGCATCCTTTGTTATATTTGTATCTGCTATTAGCCATTTACTCAAATTTAGATGTCTCTTGTGTTCTAATATCCAGTTTCTATTCATATGACGATTGATCGACATATCTGCAAATCCAACATCCATGTTTCCTTCTTTGTTGATAACAGAATAGTATCCGCCTGTATTTTCATGCTTCAACTTATCACATGCAAACACTTCCATAGTTTTCTTGCTGTATGCTAATAAATCCTCACCAGCAAGATCATCGCCTAAAACCGTCATGAGTGAAACAGCATGATTTAATCTAGTTAAATTATCAGCTACATTTCGAATAACTCCACCATAAGATATTGATGAGTTAACAGGATTAGATGTAGATAATACCATCTTTTCTTCTAATCTAAAGGTATAGTCTAAGTTCGCACCACCTATGCACGTGATATATTCTTCATTTTTAAGCACATAGGGTTTACCAAGTATATATCCTTTTTCTTGCAAGCCAGAAATTAAGTTTGCGACTGCTGGTCTAGATAATTTCATATCATCTGCAATAAACTGCTGACTTACATATGGATCTTCTTTTAAAATTTCAAGAACTTTTTTTTCATTCCCATTAAGTTTCATACAACACCCACCTATTTATGTTTATTTCCAAACATTTGTTTATAATTCCATTATATGTCATAAATTTTTATTTGTAAAGCATTTTATAAATAAAAATAGAAATAACCACAAAAGGCTTCACGAATAAACATCAAGCCTTTAATTTTTTATCTATATTACCAATCCATGATTCTCCGTATCACCGTTTTTTGGCAGACCCAGACCCTCCATGTAATCAAATGAGCCATCTATAAAAAGTTTTTCCCCATGTTGGCATCTTAGAATCATACAAGCTCCAGTAAAATTCGAAATCGTGATTAGTGTACTCTAAGCTGCTAACTAATGGTAAGTATGAACTAATGTAATCGACCTGATTATTTGGATCCATTAACACCTGCTTTTCTCCCGGTGGTTGCACCTCTCATTTTTTATAAAATTATAATTTAGTTCGAATTCGAAGCATTTATCTTGAATTCTTTTCTAGGCCATGTTAATTTATAAGTATACAACGTATAAAAGGAGTTTTAATTATGAACACATTACTAGGTATTCACCATGTAACAGCGATTACAAGTAACGCTAAAAAGATATATGATTTTTTTACAAATATACTAGGCTTAAGACTCGTTAAAAAAACAGTCAATCAAGATGATATCAATACTTATCACCTATTCTTTGCTGATGATAAAGGCAGTCCAGGTACAGATATGACATTTTTTGATTTCAAAGGTATCCCTAAAGGTAAAAAAGGAGCTGATGACATTAAAAGAACTTCTTTTAGAGTCCCAAATGATGAGGCTCTATCTTATTGGGTTAAACGATTTAATGCATATGACGTTAAACATGAAGATATTAAAGTTATGTTTAATAGAAAAGTTATGTTCTTTGAAGATTTTGATGAGCAACTTTATGCATTGTTTTCAGATGAACTCGATACTGGTATCCCTTCAGGCACGCCATGGCAAAAAGGGCCTATTCCAAATGAGTTTGCAATTACTGGGTTAGGTCCTATCTTTTTGAATGCTTCAAACTTAGAACGCATTGATCAAGTCTTAACAACAATCCTTTTCATGAAAAAAGTTGATCGTAATAAAAACTTGCATCTATATGAGATGGGTATTGGTGGAAATGGTGCCTCAGTCATTGTAAAACAAACAGATGATGGTATAAATGCTATCCAAGGATATGGAAGTATTCACCATGTTGCTTTTAGAATTAAAGATGAAGAAGCTTTATATCAATGGATTGAACGCTTAAATCAAGTAAATGCACGTCATTCAGGATTTGTTGACAGATTCTACTTTAAATCATTATATTCTAGATTATATCCAGGCATTTTATTTGAGTTTGCCACTGAAGGTCCAGGATTCATTGATGATGAAGAGGATTATGAAACACTTGGTGAAACACTAGCGCTTCCACCAAGATTTAGAAATCGAAGAGCCTATGTTGAAGGAATCGTTAAACCATTTGATACTGTTAGAAGCACAAAAATATTTAAAAAAGAATACTTGAATGGAGATTTTCCAAATGAATGATACATTAAAAGCCGTTTCAATTACACTAAGAGCAGCACAATCACTTGAAAGCATCTTAAAAAAAGATATTGAAGCTTATGGAATCAATACAACTGAATTTGGTGTTTTAGAATATTTATATCACAAGGGGCCTCAACCTATGCAAAACATTGGTAGTAAACTCTTAATGGCAAACAGTTCTATCACATACGTTATTGATAGACTTTCTGATAAAACTTATATTAACCGCCTGACTGATGCTAAAGATAAACGTAAAACAAACATCCATTTAACTAAAGCTGGTTCAAACTTCTTTGAAAGTATATTCCCAAATCACAAGAAAAAGGTAAATGATATTTTCTCTGTCTTATCAAGTGATGAGTTAGATCAACTGATGATTCTCTTAAAAAGAGTAGGTTATCACAGTCAATCTATGATTAAAAAGAAGGTATAAAATGAAGTATATATTTAAACAAGGTATAAATAATAAAACTCTTCTACTGCTTCATGGAACAGGAGGCAGTGAAGACGATTTATTGTCAATTGGTAGGATGATTGATGATAAAGCTAATATATTAAGTGTAAGAGGTCAAGTGTTAGAAAATGGAATGTCTAGATTCTTTAAAAGATTAAGTGTTGGCGTTCTTGACGAAGAAGATCTTATCTATAGAACACATGAGTTAAAAGCCTTTATTGATGAGAAGAGTGAAACTTATCAATTTGATAAATCAAAGCTAATTGCTTTTGGTTACTCAAATGGTGCAAATATAGCATCAAGTATTCTATTTCATTACCATGATGTTTTAAAAGGTGCTATTTTATCGCATCCAATGGTTCCCTTGAGGAGCCTTAAACTTCCTGATCTTACTGGGACTAAAATTTTCATTGGCGCGTCAAGTAACGATCCACTAACTACTTTAAAAGAAACAAATGAATTGAAAACAATTTATGAAATGGCCAATGCAGATGTAGAATTATTTATTGGTAGTTCTGGCCACAGTTTATCCAAAGAAGAGCTAGATGAAGCAATTAAGTGGTATCATCAGTTAACTTCAGAATAAAAGTGAATAAATTCACTCGGGGCGATTAGAATCGCCTCTTTCTTTTTCGTATTTTGTCATAAATTAGACTTGTAGAACCTATAGTGATTAAATATAAGTTTAAAAATCAATTACATTGTGCATTATGATCTGTTTCTATTAAGCAATTTGGACTATAATCAATGTGCTATTCGGCTTGTGTTTATTGTATACTTTGGAATATTATATGACTTATCTAAAACTTTTTTATGCAATCGTGTAAATCAAGATGCAATCGTATAAAATTAATTTCTTAATAATAAAGTCGTATTTATAAAACCTCAAAAATCATTCTTAACCGCTTCCAGTTTTGAAATATAGGAGAAAATCCTCCTATCTGCAATAAAAAAAGGCCTGATACTAGGGCAATTAGTGAATCGCTTTATTGTATCAAACCTATGCTTTTATATGTGTTGCTTGATCTATTTCTTTACGATTCTGCCGTCTTGTTAAAATCTACATACCTCTAGAAATCTTAATGATCCTCCATAAAAAATTTACATAATTATTATTCAAACATCTGCTCAATAACTTTAACCGTCTTAAGATTAAAATCCACTTCACCTTTAACCCCATAAGGGATTATTGCTCTTGGAAGTGCATGCCCGAAATTAAGATTATAAACTATTGAAACATTAAGTTGGTTTGCTATATCATTTAAAATATCACGATACTCATTATAATATATCTCATCAAAAGGCTTTCCAACAAGTAAACACTTTATATTTTGAAGTATATTTTCTTTAATCAATACATTTAGCATTTCTTTAAATTTATCAGGGGATGGTTTTTCTTCACTTGTTTCAATAAATAGTATTTTATTTTTAAAGAAGTTTACTCTTGGTATGAGCTCATACTTTTCATAAACACTTCTTTGATTTTTATATCGCTCGCTCGTGTAAAAATCACAAATACTTTCTAAACATCCACCCCCAAATATACCTTCAATAATATCTTTACCATAAATGAAATCATATCCATTAATTTCATTTTGTTCTTTCAAATATATGTTTATTTGATCAAGACCATATGAAGTTCTATTTAGATACCAAACTGAACTAGATATTATATCGTATGGTTCGTCAATTCTAAATAATCTTTGATAACTTTCTTTTGTATAAGGTATCATTTCCATCTGTAGTTCACAAAGATCAGACAAGAAGTTTAATCCATAATATGTAACTAAACCTAATTTGTTAAACATGATATGGTTATTTGTTGAATCTGAAAACCCGACAAAAATTTTAGGTTTAGCAAGAACTAATTCTTTGAACTCTTTATCGTCCATTAAATAGGGTATTGTTTTATAAGTATCATCTCCACCTATTGCACAAATGATACCTTTTATCGAATCATCCTTAAATGCTTCTTTCAAATCACTAGCCCGTTTTTCTGGATGATCAAAAATATAATCTAACCCTTTTAAAGTGTTTGGCATAAAAATAGGTTCCAAGCCTAGTTCGTTTAATCTTTTTACACCTAACTCTAATTGGTATTTAAGTTCTGGCTCTCCTAGAATACCTGAAGATAGACTTACAATTGCGACCTTATCACCTTTATTTAGCTTCTTTGGTTTAATCATGTCTTCTCCCTTGATTGACATCAATACTTTCTGTTATTGATTTAAAAAATTCACTACTCCACAAATCGAGACTACTTTGATCTTTTATAAATGGTTTAACATCTGCTTTTGCTTTTTCATAATCAATATGATCAAATCTGTTTATTAATATTTCAATTAATAATTCTTTTGTTAAAACAATGTCTCTATCTATGGTCTTTGTTTGTTTCAGTCTTGCA
>CAYJDZ010000053.1:1598-8753 GCA_964368955.1 uncultured Mariniplasma sp. | reverse complement strand
CGAAATGATAATATGATATCTAAGTATTGTCCAATAACAAAAAGTGAAGGCATCAACAGATTAAATTGCAACTTATGTGTCAATTCTAATTATGCACTAAAAGATGATCATGATAGAACATTTCCATTGATTAGAGATACGAACTGTAATATTAGAGTGTTAAATCATACACCAATCAATCGAATCGATATGATTGATAACTACAAAAAAATAGGAGTTACTCAATTTAGATTAGAGTTTACGAATGAATCTTCTCAAGATGTTATTAAAATCTTAGAAAAGATAAGTACATATCTAAACTAAAAAATGAGATATGCATGTTACTTTATAGCCATCAAGTGATGGTTACAGTGATTGAAACTTAAAATAAATTTAGATATTATTTATTTAACTAGACTATTTTGGATATATTTATATATCGACTACAATTTCACATGGCTTATAAAAAATAA
Source organism: uncultured Mariniplasma sp. (assembly GCA_964368955.1). Classification (GTDB taxonomy): domain Bacteria; phylum Bacillota_I; class Bacilli_A; order Acholeplasmatales; family Acholeplasmataceae; genus Mariniplasma. The sequence goes on along the minus strand of CAYJDZ010000053.1, from coordinate 8,301 downwards.
AAAAAGGGACGCATCCCTTTAGTTGTCTCTAGGCCCCAAAAGCTTCTAGAGCTCATTCTGTATATATTTTACATTGTATGATTTAAAAAGTCAACTACATAGATAATTTAAATTCTTTTATCAGTAATCGTAAAAACTACTTGATTGAAGTGTTTCTAATCAACTAAATTATACCAATTTGTTGGAAATCCCATAATGTTATGAATATTAGCTAGAGGTATTGTTTTCAACTGATGATCTAGATCTTTAAACAGTGTTTCAATACTATTCATAAGTGCTTTGTATCTCTTCTTGGGTATAAAATATTTTATTGCAATTATTACGTTGAATAGCTTATGCTCACCTAATGTTGAAGTGATAAACGAGTATTGTTTTGGATATAAAGTGCTGTTTGGAGTAGGCAAATCATTAGTTTTTAGACAATAAATTCTATTCCCATGAGCACAGCTATTTCTAGCCTTGGTCAACAACTTTAGGATAGTTATCAAATCACTGTCGGTCATTTGGTATTTTTTAGATACGTTTTGTCTATTTTGAGGCTTCATACAAGAGTAGAACTTACTAATGTCGCTAAATGTCATATGTGTACTTAGGACCCAAAGTGGAACATAAGCGTAATTTGTTAAGTAATGTGATATTGATTCAGAAAGCTTAAAGTTTTTAGATATGTTCTTTTGTAGTGAAGAGATTAGATCAATTGCAGCTTTAAATTTTGCATTATTTCTTGATCTAGTAATATCATAGCTATCTATCCTTAAGTAAGAATCTGTTCCGTGTATTAATATATTTGAAGTGTCTCTAGTATTTGAAAATTCATATATGGTCTCAGATTTTATCTTATTTTCAATATCTAGTATAAAAGGAAAAAGGGTGTTTCTTAACTGTCTATCAAATGAATAAAGCCCGTATAATTCTAAGAAATTTAAATGATTAACATATCGATTTGATACACCCATGAATAAAAAAGGTTCTCTGTAACCATTTAAAATATTATAAAAAGAGTTTTCAGATAATATTTTCTTGGTAGTTGTATTATTGGAAACATTAATTCCCAACGTTTTTAATTTAGCAATTTGTTCATCTATTGTTAAAAATTGTTTATGCTTCATAAGCTCCCCCATATTTTTATTAATTATACCAAATATAAAGAGATTACACAATTCACTTTTGAATAAAAGCACCATGCCATAAAAATTTGGTTGTTCATCAAGAGGTGTTGAACATTTAGCAGATGTTTGATAAAATTTTCTTTCAGTTATGATAGAATAGTTATTATCATATTAAAATTTAAGGAGAAAATATGACTGCATCTGTATGGACTTGGGCCTGGCCTTGGTGGGGTGTGATTGTCGGCATTAATGTAATAAATTTTTCGATAGGTTTATACCTTTTTTTGAAATCACGAAAAAATAACGTGAATGAATTAGAGTCTTATCATAGAAATATGAGAATAGCTGGTATTATTTTTGTAGGTGTTGCAATGTATCGTTCAGTTTTTATATCAAATTACTTATTGCAATTAGCATGGTTTGACACTATTTTTAATAGTACTTTAATCATCAGGTTTATTGCTACATTTGCGGAACTTGCTTTTGCGTATTTAATTATGTCTTCGATGTTAAATTTAAATAAAGAGTTGCCATCATCGGTAACAAAAAAACATAAATTCAAATACTTTTTTGCAAATAAAGCACCGTATCTATTTTTTATCTTTTTAGCGATTGCCCAAATATTTGCATATGGTGGTGCAATTACAAAAGTTGATCTTCTTTTTGCGATTGAAGAAACGTTATGGGGACTAGCATTTTTATCAATTTTACCACTTACAATTATTCAATATCTTCGTATTCGTTCAAATAAAGACTATACCAAAAATGAATTAAAATCATATAAGATATTTACGACTATAATCATGGTCTTTACAGTAGGTTATTGTTGCTATTCCCTACTTTATCACTTGCCGATAGAGTATTGGCCACAAGCAATTAAACAATTACAAACAGGAAATCCTGATCCAGCATTTCAGTGGGGATGGCAAGCTATCAAAGATACTTTGTTAGTTGTAAATGTAACAAGAGATTTTTCTACTTGGGGTGGTATGGGTTTTGTTGTTTGGCACTCAGGTTACTTTACTTTATGTGGCTGGATGGTTTTATACTTTATGAGGGGCCCTAAAATAGAAGAGATAGCAACTATTAAGTAGTTATAAAAAATCCTTAATAGAAGCATTATCAATTGTCTATTTGATCTATGATTATAAAAAATGAAAAGGTGTTGGAATCATTCATGAGCAGAGCAAGCAGAGTAAAAGCGTATTTAGATGAGTTTAATCGTTTTGATGGACAAACATATATTGTAACAGGTGCGAATAGTGGACTAGGATTTAGTACAACTAAGCATCTTTTAAGCCTAGGTGCAAGTGTTGTGATGGCTTGTCGAAATATAGACAAAGCTACAAAAGCCTATGATGATTTAATGAATCTTTATCCAAAAGCGAAAATTCATATTCTAAACTATGATCAAGCAGATTTCAAATCAATCGATAAGTTTATTCTAGAGGTGAAGAATAATTATCCTTATTTTTCTGGACTTATTTTGAATGCAGGTATTTTTCATCCAAAAAAAGGATTAAAGACAAAAGATGGATTTCCATTAACTGTAGGCACAAACTATTTAGGCATATTTTATTTGCTTACAAAACTAAAGGAATCACATGTTTTTGATCGTCTTATCGAAAGAAAAATTGTCTTCATAGGTTCTTTATCTTGGTATAAAATAAAATCATCAAAAATTCAAGAAATATTCACAAATCAAAAGGGAAGTTCAATTACTCGGTACTCAAAATCTAAGACTTTCTTAGGTGCACTAGCTTATGAGATTCAAAAACATGATAAGCTAAGTCAACTTTATTTTCCTAAACATATTAAAATACTGTTGATGCATCCTGGTGTAACATCTACAAACATTGTTTCATCATCTCAAAGTTCATACCCTAAATGGTTTTCAAAGCTTGCGATTAATGCTTTAAATATTTTTGTGCATAGACCAGACATTGCATCTTTAGGTATTATTAAGTTAATCTGTGATAAAGATGCCAAAGAAGATATGATTTCAGTGCCACGAGGATTATTTAGCGTATCTGGATACCCTAAATTCAAGAAATACCCTAAAAACTTAAGATATATAGGAAAAGAAGTTATCAAGATAAGTTATCAAAAAATCAATAAACTAGATTAATTGAAATCAATAAAGTTGTCAAAGATTGGGTTATTACATAAAAAAAATGGCAGTTTCTAGAAACGCCATTATTTTATGCACTAATTTTTAAGTTTGATTATAAAGGAAGGATCTCTTTATTATGTTCTTGATTCACTATTTGTCCAACAGCACTATAAATAGCGGACAATCCACAAAGAAGTCCCACATAACCAGCAATATGTGTTATCCATACTAAGCCAGTGAAATCACCGAGTGCTAATAAAAAGAATAACAAAGCAAGTGAACCAAAGACGATTTGAGTAATCTTATTGTGCGTAAGTGTTCCTATGAACATAAATAATGTGAATATCCCCCAGATTAGTAAATAAAAGCCCATAGATATCTTATCTACTTCTAAACCTGTTTTAGGAAAATACAAAATAGCAACTAAGCTTAACCAAAAAAATCCATAAGCTGTAAAAGCAGTTCCCCCAAAGGTATTGCCTTGCTTGTATTCAATAATACCTGCGATGATTTGAGCAATACCACCTAATGCAAATCCCATGCCGATAATAACCATTGACATAGGAATGAATCCTGCATTATGCAAGTTTAATAAAACTGTTGTCATCCCAAATCCTAGTAGACCAAGTGGTGCAGGATTGGATAATTTTAAATCTGTTTTCATTTTAATAAATCTCCTTTAAGATATATATTTTGTGCTTGTAAATCAATTTGCTATCTTCAAAAGAAGAATCATTGGAATTGACTTAATTTATAGCCAAATCAATTATAGCGACTAAATATGTTAAAGTCAACGGAATCTAGAAAGAGATGTGCTCTTATTCGCGAATATTTCATCTTATTTAAATATCTATTCAAAAGTGGTATAATTGAAGTGTAATAAAGGAGGATTTATTATGAATAAAATACAACTTAACAGAGTTCAAAAGGATAAAGGATTTATCGCTGCACTTGATCAAAGTGGTGGTAGTACACCTAAAGCCTTAGAGTCTTACGGTGTCTTAAAAGACACATATAGTAATGAAGATGAAATGTATGTTCGTGTCCATGAAATGAGAACACGTATTATCAAAGCTCCAGCATTTAATAAAGATAAAATTTTAGGAGCGATTCTTTTTGAAAATACAATGGACAAAAAAATTGATGGCAAATTTAGCGCAGACTATCTTTGGGAAAATAAAGGTGTCGTTCCTTTCTTAAAGGTTGATAAAGGCTTAGATGTGCTTTTAGACGGCGTTCAAGTGATGAAACCAATACTGGGGTTAGATACATTACTTAAAAGAGCTAATGATCGTCATATTTTTGGAACAAAAATGCGTTCAGTCATTAAAGCAGCTAACAAAGTTGGCGTTGCTAAAATTGTTGAGCAACAATTTGAAATTGGTAAACAAATCATTAAAGCTGGCTTAGTTCCTATTATCGAGCCAGAAGTTGATATCCATATTGTTGATAAAAAAGAAGCTGAAGTTATGCTTCTAGCAGAACTTAAAAAACATATCGCACTTTTAGGCAAAGATGATAAAATCATGCTAAAATTAACGATTCCTACAGTTGTTGATTTCTATCAAGAATTGATGAAAGATTCACATATTGTTCGTGTGGTTGCTTTAAGTGGTGGTTATACCCGTGAACATGCAAATGAATTGTTATCAAAAAACAAAGGTCTAATTGCTAGTTTCTCAAGAGCGCTAGCTGAAGGTCTAAGTTTTGGACAAAGTGATAAGGAATTTAATGCAACTATTGAAAAATCTATTGCTGATATATACAAAGCATCAATTACTTAAAGGGTTTTTGCATTGCGAAATATCTTCTATTAAAGAAACGTAAAAAAAAGTAAATTATTGAAATGAAATCATAAAATACATGCTATAATATTTTCGGATATTTTAATGCATGTATTTTTTATTCATAAAGCCTTAAATAACCCACCATTCTTAATCCCTGAAAGAAGGCATTAGCAATCTTAGCAACAAACAATAACACCTATCGTCTGTTTATTATAAACAAGCATTTTATACGTTTGGATGCACCAAACATCTCGTTATTTTTCATATAAAAAAGGAGAATAGCTATGCAAATCATGGGTAAAGACCGTAGAGGTAAACACTTAAAGAAGAACCAATTGGTTCTCGCTAAAGCAAGAGGACAAAAAATTGTCCGAAATAAGGCATTAAAGGTTAAATAGAAGGGCGTTGTGCCCTTTTTTCTTTTACAAGATTCACTATTTATTTTAAAATAAAGGCATACTTTATTGATACGTGTTAAAATATCTACGTATCATAATAAGATGTGAATGGGTAGCATGTTATACTTTGCAAGAAGGAGAATAGAAATGATTCGATTTACAGAACTTAAAATACCAGTTCAATTAGTGACTGATGATCAAAAAGAGATTGAACTACTTTATAAAATTTTAATCGAAAAATATAAGATACAATACCAAGATATCATAGAGTTTAAACTATTTAAAAAAGCCATTGATGCGAGAAAAAAGAATCAAGTCTTTTACGTTTATTCAATTGATTTAAAAGTTGCTGATGAAAAAAGAATCTTAAAGAAAAATTATCCCAATTGCAGTCTTGCTACTGAAATTAATTTCGAACCAATTATTACGGGTGATAAGAAGTTAAAGCATAGACCAGTTGTTATTGGTTTTGGACCTTCTGGTATATTTGCAAGCTTGCTTCTAGCAAGGCTTGGCTATAAACCGATTATCTTAGAACGTGGTCTTGATGTTGTGATGAGAACAAAATATGTCGATGAGTTTTGGAAGACAGGTAACTATACTGAGTTTAGCACCATCCAGTTTGGAGAAGGTGGAGCCGGTACCTTTAGTGATGGTAAACTAACCACACTCATTAATGATTTTAGATGTAAATATGTCTTAGAAGCACTTGTGAAGCATGGTGCTCAAAAAGAGATTTTATACTTTAGTAAACCCCATGTTGGCACTGATGTTTTAAAAGGTGTCATCATAAACATAAGAAAAGAAATTATTGCTTTAGGAGGGGAAGTACACTTTAATTCTAAAGTGACTGATTTTATCATAAATGATCAAACATTAGAAGCTGTGATTGTCAACGATAAAACTAGAATAGATACTGATCTTTGCCTGCTGGGCATTGGTCATAGTGCAAGAGAAACATTTGAAAAGCTTTATCAAAAAGATTTTAATATTGAACAAAAAGCTTTTTCAATAGGACTTAGAGTTGAACATCCTCAAAGTTTGATCAATCATTCTCAATATAGCGACTTTTCTAGATATTTAAAACCTGCTGAATATAAATTAAGTTATCAAGCAAATAGTGGCAGAGGTGCTTATAGTTTTTGTATGTGCCCAGGTGGTTATGTGATGTGTGCAACCTCAGAAGAAGGTGGGGTTGTGACTAATGGGATGAGCGAATCTCAGCGAGATGGAGTTAATGCCAACTCAGCATTATTAGTTAATGTTGTCCCTAAAGACTTTGGAAGTGATCATCCA
>CAYJDZ010000053.1:0-1498 GCA_964368955.1 uncultured Mariniplasma sp. | reverse complement strand
TTTGCGATGGATGATGCTATTTTAACTGGTGTAGAAACAAGAAGTTCATCACCCATTAGAATCATCAGAGATCATGAAGGCGAATCTAACATTAAAGGTCTATATCCAATGGGTGAGGGTGCAGGTTATGCAGGTGGTATTATGTCAAGTGCAGTAGATGGTTTAAAACAAGTAGAAAAAATTATTAAAATATATAAGGCATAAAAGAATATTAAAATTAAAAGGAGACAATCAATAGATGAAAAAGTCACTAAACAAAGCTCAAAAGAAAAAAGTAATCCTAGTGATTTTATACATCTTTTTCATAACGATTTCATTTGTTTTGCCTATATTCAGCTTTGAAGGATATTCAATTATAAGAAACACAACAAGCCATTTGGGAGCTCAAGGCTCACCCAATGCCTGGATCATGAATTTACTTTTTATAACCTTAGGTCTTACTTCACTAAGGATTGTTTTATCTAGTAAAGTTTATTTTCATCAAATGATTGGGTCTTTTTTTGGAGTTAGTTTATTATTAACGGGTTTATTTAGACATGGCTCATTAATTGATCCATCTACAAGTAATCTCTTACTTGATCAAATGCATTCTATATTTGCAACCACTACTGGGATAAGCTTTGTTTTCTTATCATTTGGTCATGCATTCATGACTAAAGCAAGACAAAAAATCGCGGGCTTTTTATTAGGGATTATTTCTACTTTAATTTCTTTTGGGATGATGATATTTCCTGATTATATGGGATTACTACAAAGATTGATGTTTATTCTAGCCTTTGGATGGTTGTTCTTTTATATGAAAACACCACTTGATAAAACGAAATATAATAAAAATATAAATATATAGATCTAAAATAAATAGGGTTCATCTACATAACAAGCTCCTCATCATTATATGAGAAGCTTGTTTTTAGTATCATGAATACATTTTTGGATAAATTACAAATTTGCTAATGACAGAAAAAAATTATTATAATATATATAATTATTGACCAAAGCGGTCAACACGTGTATACTATATTTATAGTGACCATATCGGTCAATGGATAAAGGAGGTTTTTATCAATGATGATCAAAGCTTTAGAGAAGATGAATCCCATCAAAAGAGATAAATTAATTGATAGTGCAATGAAAGAGTTTGGCAAGAATGGATATGATAAAGCGTCTACAAATGTGATCGTTGAAGAATCAGGTATTTCAAAAGGGTTACTTTTTCACTATTTTTCTACAAAAAAAGAATTATTTGAGACTCTATCTATTTACACAATTACTTTAATGGGAGAAACCATAGAAAAAGGCATAGATTGGGAAAATGGGGACATTGCCCAAAGACTAGAAGATATTACAATAATCAAATTAAATATGTTTAAAAGATATCCTTACATGCTTGAATTTAGCAAAACTATTTTTTCAAGTGAGACTTTAGATGAAATCAAAGAAAAAGTACATCAATATATTCCAAACTACTATGAAAAAGTATTTTCATACAATATAGATT
>CAYJDZ010000052.1:0-8762 GCA_964368955.1 uncultured Mariniplasma sp. | reverse complement strand
GAGCTATAACTCCGACCATATAATTATTATACTTAATTTTACTAAAAATTCAACTATTTTATTTTCCTAATTTTCTCCAAGGACTTACAAATCCACCCTGTATAATTGAAACTTCATTTGTCACAACTAATGCTTTAGGATCAGTCTCTTTAATAAGATCTAAAATCTTCTGTTTATTCTTACGATTTGCAAAAATCATTAAAACAGTTCTGCCTTGATCTTTACCTTGTGCATCTAGACTTGTCACACCATGTCCACTTATCCGAAGGACTCTTATAATCATATCAGCATCAGTCTTGCAGGCAATCACTTGAATGAGCACTTTACCAACTGCAAGTCTATTTTCAATATAAGATCCCACATAAACACCTAACGCAAACCCAATACTATAGATAATACCCTTAATTGGTGCTTCATTAATCCCTTGAATTACAGTACTTGCGACAAAGACCCATAATAATATCTCAACGACAGCTAATGCGGTACCTTGTTTTCTATATCCCTTAATGATTAAAATACCTCGTATTGTGCCTATAGTTACTTCAATTACTTTCGCAAACAAAATTAAAAATAACTCCAAAAATGTTGCAGCTGTGAAAAAATCTGCGATAGCTTGCCACATAATAACATCTCCTTTACTTCATACACAATTAATATACTTTACTTTTTTTCAACTTCTCTATTCTATCATAAGTTATTCTAAAGATATAGCGTTTTATTAGATATTTTTAATAATGTTTTTAATATCTATTTCTATTATAGCAAACAAAGAGAAAAAGGCTAAGAATATTAGCCTTTTTCCTATGTCAAACGCATATCTTTCATCTAGTTATTGTATGCGTTTAGAGCCTCGTTTAATATCTCTTTTTGAATAACTGTATTTGTTTCTAAGTGATAAACTACTACTTGTTGATATGAAAATGTGTAGATATAGCGATCAGTTACCTGATTATTAAGAATGTTTTCAATATAGATCCCTCTATCGATTGACATATAATAATCTGTATTTTCATGATTAATCATAATTGGATCAGAGATGATATTTTCACTATTAAAATCAATAAAGAATATCACGAAACTACTTAGATATGAACTTCCTTCAGATTCACTATAACTATATGTGTTGATAGGAAACCCAATAATGCCTTTAGATGCATCAATCATTAAAGCTTTTGGATTATAGATTGCTTCTGAATAGCTGTATGTGTAGCCTTCTTTTTCGTCATCTGCAAAACTATATGTTTCAAGAGCTAAATCATAGTTTGTATCATAAGCACTTAGTTTTAATCCAGTAACTCTACCATCAGATGTCGCATCAAATCCAAATCCAATCAAGAGATGATCTTCATTCCAAACATGCATGTAGGTATTATAACCTTCTTCTTTAATTGGGTTATCTTTGATTATTGGCTTTAAAGGATTGGTAAGGTCAACTGTATAAAGGGGATCAGTTTGTTTAAAGGTAACAATTTGAGCATAATCTTTATTAAATCTAACTGATTTAACTGTTTCTCCTTCTAGACCTAGATCTTTATCAATTGTAGAGACGATATTTAACACATCTTTACTTAAATCTTCTTCTAAAACATACAATCTATTCTTTGCTGGCCAACTACTAGATGTAACAACTCTAAAGTAGCCATCATATTCGTCCATCCAATAAGAATCATTGACTGACCCTTCAAGTAATTGTCCGCCTTGATAAGAAATGGATGAATCTTTAGAATTAATCTTGAATTTCAAAATTTGTGTAGTATATGTCCATTGTCCATTTAAACTATAGTCATAATAATTGTATGCTGTATAAATATTATCTTTTGTTGCATAAACTTGATCAACATAACCAATAAATGATTGAGATTTATAAGAAAAATCTGATAGATTAATGCTTGTTACTACTGTCATGCTTGATGCACTTACATCATTATAATAATAGATGTCATCATAGCCAACATAAGTTGTTTTAATCCATTGACCTTTTGTCTCAGTAAATTTAGGTCTTAATTCATCATCTTCACTGTTAACATATTTATTAGACACTAAATACATCACATTATCAATAACTCTATGTTCATGAAAATAAGAGTCAGTTTCTATTTTGTAAACCACTTCATAAGAGCTGCGATCAATAACCATTACAGTTCCTGTTGGCTCTTGATATACCCAACCAAAATAAAGGTCTCCTTCGTTAAAACGATAAGGCATGACTTGATAAGTATATCCAATAACAACGACATAATCATCAGTTAGGTATAGGTTTTCTGTATAAACATCTCCTAGATCAATATCTTTTAAAATAACAGCTTCATAATTATCATTCACATAAACGACATTTATTTTTTGATAATAACGAGATGCATAATAGATATAGTTTCCGTCAGTTTTAATGATATCTGCCTCATCTACGCCACTAACTTGAGTGTTGGTGTTGATAAAATCCCTAGATTTTTCTTCGCCAGCAGTCGAATCAAACATTGCTTCAGGGAATATAGTATCCACATTGTTTCGATAATCTTGAGTTTTTATTAGTGATAGTAATTTAGCTTTTGACCCTACAACACTTGCTTGAGTCATAATTTTATTATTTTCTAATCTAATCTCATTTGAAAAAACCCCCGATACCCCAACAACAACAATCAGCATTGTCGCAAGCACAATTTGATACGCTTTCTTAACGAGAAGCAAATGTGAGAGTTTAACCGGATTTAACTTATTTTTCACTTTAAATGTGTTTAATTTTCTATTCATTGCATATTCTTTAATTAAGTTGAAAACTAAATACCCAACAAAACTTAACAATAATGATATAACAATCCATCCTAATACTGTCATACTAAAAACCTCCTTTTTAAAAGTTCAAGCTCTTTTTAAATGATTTAACAAAGGATCTCGTGACCTCAAGATGAGAGTTGTCGCTTAGTGTTAGATGAAGTTTAGCATTGAGTCCGACTTTAATGTAGGTAATTCTTCTAATGTTGACAATAAAGGATTTAGATATACGGACAAAATGATAAGGTTTTAATAATTCTTCCAATTGATATAAAGGTTTCTTGATATGTTCTTTTTTTTGTTGATGCATATGAGCAACAATTTCTTCTCCAAAAGCTTCTAGATAAAATATGTTAGCAATATGTAGCTGCACAAATCCATCAGGTGAAGGAAAGAACATTTGCATCTTCTCATACTCAATCATGTTGATAACTTTTCTTAAGTCCTCATGATTTGTCGCATCAATTTCGATACCAATCATATGTTCGGGTAGTTCACTAGGATGCTCAATAATCATATAATTGACATGGTTCTTATTCAATTGGTCTTCTAACTTCGATAACTCGTCTTTACTCCAGATGATTTTAATCATAGAGAGCTCCTCCTACTTTTGAGTATATATAAAGACTTGAAACTTGTGAAGTGATTTAAGATGTCTTACAATATAGGACCATAACTTACATATTTTTTTCTTTTTCTTATAAATAGCAAAAAAACTACAATCTATAAAAGTAGTCTTAAGCTTTTTTCTTTATATCAACAAATATCTTAGTCATTGCAATAAAAACAACATAAAATTCTAGTCTTCCCAAAAACATGCCAATGGTGGTTGTCCATAAAACAAGTGGATTGGCATCATATCCAACAATTCCAACCGATAGACCAACAGTGCCTAATGCAGAAGCAAACTCGAATAAAGAATCTCTTATGGTAAACCCAAAACCAGTTAAGATTAAAGTTCCTGCCACTAAAGCTAATAAATAGGTCATCAAAAACGAATAGTTTTGAACGATTTCATCATTTGAAACAATTGTTTTTGTTCCTATTTTATTGATGAAATGAGTTCTTATTGTTTTTTTATGTCCAAACTGTTCTTTTATATTCCATAATAGACTCTTGAAAGCAAGTGCTACTCTATATTGTTTCATCCCACCAGCAGTTGAACCCATACCAGCACCTAAAACCATGACAATCACTAAAACTGTAATAAATGTAGGTGGCATAACCCTAAATGAGCTAATTGTTTGAAAACCTGTACCTGTTACAGCAGATATAAACTGAAATGATGCAACTCTTAATGTGTGAAAGAAATTACCGTCATAAATTGAAATAATGTTAATAACTAATATTGGGATAAAGACGATTAATAAAATACCTAGTAATTTAATTTCAATGTGTGAAAAAACATTTTTAAACTTACCTCTAAGTAACATCAAATGAACAAAGAAGTTAGTTCCACCTAATAGCATTAAAACCATAATTGTGACTTCTACTCCTACACTGTTAAACGCTCCAATACTTGAAGCTTCAGTTGAAAATCCCCCAGTAGCAACAGCAGTAATTGAATGGTTAATGGCTTCAAATGGAGTCATTCCGAAGATAACAAGGAAAACGCTTCCTATGAAAATATAGCCGATATAGATGGATAAAATCATACGTCCAGAACGGATTAAGTTAGGGACTAGTTTATCACTATGTCCTTCCGCACTATAAAGTCTCATTCCAAATTTATCAGAGATAGCTGAAGTTAAAACCAAGACTAATCCAACCCCACCAACAAATTGTAATAAGCTTCTAAAAAATAGATAAATATGTGGTGTTACACTTACATCAACAACAGATAAACCTGTTGTTGAATATCCTGATGTTGACTCGAATATAGCATGCGTGAAATTATAATCTTTAGTAAATACGAAGGGTAATGCTGATGCTACAATCGCTAAGATCCATATGGAAACAACTAAAATTGCATCTTGAGATCTTTCTAGTTTATCTTTTTCTCTACCTCTAAAATATAAAACGATAAGCGCTCCTATTAAAATAGTTGCTAACGCTGGAATATAGAAATTTTTAGCCTCAACAATCTCTTCTGGATAAAATGGAATAACAATTAATGGAATTAGATTTATAAGTCCGATTAATATCGCAAAAATGCCTAAATAATTAATGATCAATGGATAACCTGAAGTATGTTTTTTTGAATTCATATTATCTTCTCTTTTGGATAAACTCAACAATTTCTTCTTGATCATTTGGAGTTGTTATTAAAATGAGTTTATCATTTGATTTAATGAGTGTATCCCCTTTTGGAATAATCACGTGTGGATCTCTAAATATACAGCTAATATTAATATTTGATGGGAATTTAATATCCATTAGTCTTTTATTAACAATAGAATACTCTTCTTCGACACCAAGTTCGATCATCACTATTTTTTCATCTTCTATTGATAAAGTCTTAATGATATTTTCAACAGATGATTCATTGAGAATGGTTTGTGCCATAAGATAAGTAGAACTGATAACGCTATCGATGCCTAGGCGTTTAAATAACTCAACGTTTTTTGGATTTTTTACTTTCGCAACTGTTCTTTTTATATTAAAAAGTTTTTTAGCTGTAATACAAGTTATGTAATTATCAGTATCATTATCAGATAGTGCTAATAAAACATCTGCATTTTTAGCTTCTGAATCAGATAATACATATGCTTTTGTTGGATCTCCAGGGAAGACACCAATGTCATTGTTTGAACTAATATATTCTGCAAATTCACGATCTTGATTAATAATGATTAGTTCATGACGTTCTTTTTTTAATTTACTAACAATAAAGTCAGCCTCATGTTTACCACCAGTTATTACGATTTTCATTCGGCTACCTCCTCTTCATTTAAATCCATAAATTCACTATATGATAAATTAAATGGATAAATTGCTTTAATTGATGTACCTTCTAACAGTTTTCCTTTATCTGTATCAGATAATCTAACAAAAATACGAGGAACATTATAAACATAAAAACAAATGTGTGACAAATAAATGTTCACATTATCGCTATCAGTTGTAATAACGACGGTTTTTGCGTGTTTAATATATGAGTTTTCTAAAATAGTTAAATCAGTCGCGTCGCCAACTACTTGATATCCTGAAAAAGATTCTTGTAGTTTTCTAAATGAATCATCGATTGCATCAATGATGATGACATCTTCTCCTAATTCTGACATAGAAGTTGCGATATTTGATCCCAGTCTTCCAGAACCAATCACGATAAATTTATTTCTTTTCATATGAATACCTCTATATATACTTTGCTTTATAACTTAAAGATCAGTATATTTCCCTTCTTTTGCTTCTTAATGTAGGCCTATGATACTTTATACATTTTAACACTATTTGTTAAAATGTGCACATCTTCTTATATTATACTATGTTTATGTCATTTTTAGAAGTTTTTATCAAGAGTTTATGATATGTTTTGTCCATTAAAATTGCACCAAAAGGAGCAGTAATCATAATTGCAAGAACAGATACCATTAAGATTAATTCTCCACCAGCCATTCCTAATGATAACGGGATTGCACCAATAGCTGCTTGAACTGTCGCTTTAGGGGTATAGGATATCGCAGTAAAAAGTTTTTCTTTTTGATTTAGATTAGTTTTAATTAAAGCTAGGTAAACTCCACCCATTCTAAAAGTCATTGAGACAAGGATTAATACGATTGCCCATAAACCAACACTTAACAAAACACTTAAATCAACTAGTGCTCCAACTAAAACAAATAACATAATCTCTGCAATCACCCATATTTTTTCAAACTTGCCAACAATTCTTTCTGCAAGTAATGGATAAAAACTTTTAATAGATATACCAAGTGACATCACAGCTAGCAAACCACTTAAAGCAATTGTTTTACTCAAAACGTCTTCTAAAGCAATTGCTAAAAATCCAATTGCAAAAATAATTAAAACTTTTACAGTATCTCTCATATGAAATTTCTTAAACATAAGTGAAACAATATATCCTGCTAAAAAGCCAACAACAATACCTAATAAAATAGATACTGGAACATTTATTAACGTAGAAAAAGAGAAACTTCCATTTTGTTCAAGTTTTATAAACGCATAGAATAAAACAATCACATAAACATCATCTATAGAAGCTCCGGCTAATATCATCTGAGGAATCTTTTTTTCAGTACCGAAATCTTTCTTCATTAATGCAATCATACGAGGCACTACAACAGCAGGAGACACAGCAGCAAGTACAGCCCCCATGACAAGAGCGCTTTGAAAACTAATCCCAAAAATTAAGGGTGCGAGTATAGATATCGCAATAATTTCAATCGTTGCTGGTATAAAAGATAGTAATATAGCTGGTCTACCAACTTCTTTTAAATCTTTTAAGTCTAGTGATAATCCAGCTCTAATTAAAATCACGATTAAAGCGATTTGTCTAAGTTCAGTTGATATATTTAATATATCGATATGAATTAAATCTAAGACATAAGGCCCTAAGATCATTCCTGTTAAAATCATTCCTAAGATAGTGGGTAATTTTAGCATATTAAAAACTTTTGCTAAAACTAAACTTAATAAAATAATGATTGCGATACTTAATAACATAGTTTTCCTCCTAAAAAAAAGACTCTACAACAAAAAAGTTGTAGAAGTCATCAGCGCATTGCGGTTTTAGATATACTAAGGGAGACATCATTCCCTAAAACTAATTATAAGATTTTTAAGATAAATGTCAACTATTTTCTTGATAACTTGAAGTTTCTTTATCTTTTCTAAAAAACGGAATGATCATTGATACTTTTTCTTGGTACTCTTTATATTCAGGTCTAGTCTTTAAAATCTTTTTTTCCATCATTGGTATTGAGATAAAC
Source organism: uncultured Mariniplasma sp. (assembly GCA_964368955.1). GTDB lineage: Bacteria > Bacillota_I > Bacilli_A > Acholeplasmatales > Acholeplasmataceae > Mariniplasma. The sequence goes on along the minus strand of CAYJDZ010000052.1, from coordinate 1,104 downwards.
ACAAATAATAGACTCATAGCAAAGGGTGCAAAAATATAGAAGTCAATAGTTTGAACAATACTTAAATAAATAACATAAAGTCCCCACCAAACGGTAATTTCACCAAAATAGTTTGGGTGTCTAGATACTCTCCATAAGCCTTGATCGATACATCTCTTCTCACCTTTAAACTCTAATCTAAATTTTCTCATTTGCTCATCAGCTATATATTGAATCATAGTTGCTGCTATAATCATCATAAATCCTATGATAAAGACCACATTTAGCGATGCTCCAAGTTCAATTATTCTTAAACCCACTAATATTTGTGCAAAAACAATAACTGTTGGAAAGAGTTGGATTGCTAAAAAGTTAGTCAAAAAATATAATTTTGGTGCTTTGTCTCTAATCATTAGATAACGCCAATCTACTTCATTAAATCCATGCCAGCCTTTGATCCAGTTAATTGTTAACCTAACTGACCAAAAAGTTATCGCAAACATGAACATAAAATATGTAAGATTTAAACTATTATTGGATCCAAGGAATGCCATCAGTATAAATACTGGTGGTATGACACTCCAATAAGGATCATATAATGAGGCATTTTTTAAAAATAGACTCAGTATATAAATAAATAACATTGCAGCAAGATCAGCAAATAATAGTCTTAACACCAATGAAAATTGGTCCATTATACTAAAAACTACGATACCTAGTGCAATACTGAGAATATATAGAATTAGAACAATACTTAAATCTCTTTTTTTATGATTCATTAATGCGACCTCGATTCTTCATAATGTATTATATCATATAAAAAGTCTCTTGTTAAGATGCACTAGTTAAATAAGAACGTATGAACAAGTAATTGAAGGAGCTCATCAAACACATAATCAAGATTAAATTGTTGCTGCCTAATATCTCTCATTGAGGTTGCTTGAAAACTAGAAAACTCAATTTGATTCACATTAAGTCCAATTCCAATCACAATATAGTCCAAACGATTCTCATATGATCTTGTTTCAAATAAAATACCACAGATCTTAAGATTATTTGCGTAGATATCATTTGGTTCTTTAAATCTAGTTTCTATCTGGTAAGACTTTAAAAGTGTAGAAATAC
>CAYJDZ010000051.1:0-8982 GCA_964368955.1 uncultured Mariniplasma sp. | reverse complement strand
AAACAAAAGATAATGAAATGAAAAGCACCATAACTATTGAGAAGAAGATGACTAAGAAATCATTATTAATGCCGATTTGAAATAACATATATTGAGTATATGACATTTCTTTAGTGCTCGTAACGACATCACTTCGATAAGAGGCTAGGTAAAGTTCATAGATATTCATATCATAGGTAAAACTAATATAGTCATAGACATTGATATAAATTGTCTCTAGTAGGTCATAATACATATGCATAATCGGTAAATCGATTGGATCATCTTCATCCCAGTTCGCGTGATATAGTGTTTGATCGATAACAAGCATCAATTGTTCAGCTGACAAAAATTGTCTAAGTGTAGAGCCAACTTCAATCTTAGTGTCGATAAGCTCTATAAAATCCTCTTTAGGCTCAAAGAAAAGAATGACTAAAAGACCCATTTTTTGATTCCCTATGGACCAACTTTGAAAAAGTTCTTTTGAATCAAAATTGTCGACTTCTAATTGATTATTAACTAAAAAAGTAGCAACAACTAGTTCAGTACCTTCATGAATATATGAATTTGTATCTTTAAATAGACGAGTGCCTTCATTTTTTATATTGACTATAGTCGCATCTCTTAAGACTTCCGCGTAGTCATTAATGTAATACTGACTTGTTGGCCTTGGTATATTTGTGTCCCTACATCCGAAAAGAACGACCGAAGATAGTAATAAAGTCGCTAATAGATATGCTTTTTTTAAAAATGACCTATTCAAATTTAGGATATCCTACTAAGCATATGTTTCTCATCAGTTACCTCCAAAATCACTTCATAAAACATGATGTTTAAATCATTATATACTCAATGATAAAAGATATCAATGGATTAGAATTATAAACTAATCACCTAAAGACCATAAAAAATGTCAAATTAACTTCAATTTTTATGATAAAATGTAAGTGGTTCAAATATTATGTACTTGATACTAGATGATAAAGGTGACCCTATGGACTATTTCATACAATTTCAAATTAACTTATTTGCATTAATCGGTTTAGGCGGGCTTTATTTTGTAATACACAAAAAAGCTCAATCATTTAATTATGCTACCAAAATCATGACCTACTTGATTATTGCCAACGCAATCGCATTGATCGCAGAACCTTTGACTTGGATTTTTGATAATAAACAATACTTTGGTACTTACTTTATAGGCTATTCTTCTAATTTTATATTATATTTAATGTCACCGATTGTTGCAGGACTTATTGCATCATATGTTGATTATAAAATATTTTATAGTAAAAAACGACTCATAAAGCAATTGCATTATCAACATGCGACAATATTCATGTTTATATTATTAATTATTAATTTTTTTACACCAATTTTCTTTACAATTGATTCAGTCACAAATGACTATCAAAGGGCGAGTTTTAAATGGGTAGAAAACGCAATTGTGTTAGGCTTTTATATTTATGTGTTCTTGCTTATCATTAAGCATAGAAATAAAACAACTCGTTTAACTCGAAACATTTTTATTATTTTCTTTTTACTTCCAATCCTAGGTTTGCTTATTCAAATTATTGATTCAAGACTCCACTTTTCTTGGACTTCAATTGTGCTAGGATTATTTATGGTCTATACACTACTAGAGGCCAGTTCAGGTGATATTGATTACTTAACTAAATTGTATTCAAGATATAGTTATCGAACCTATATAAAAGGGCTTATAGAAGAGGAAAAACCATTTGGTGTTTTATTTATTGATCTTGATGGGTTTAAAGCAATTAATGATAAATATGGACATCAAATTGGAGATAATGTTTTAATTGAATTTTCTGCAATTTTAAAAAAATCTTTTCATAAGGAACCGATGATTTCACGTATCGCAGGTGATGAATTCATTGTTGTCATTGAGCAAGATGATACGCTATTAGATCAAAGAATTAAAGATACTTATCAATTTATTAAAAATACGCATCTGAAAACGATGAGTTCACTTGGATTTTCTTATGGATATCAAAAGCATGAACTAGGGATGGATTCAGATGAAATCTTTGATAAAGCAGATTTTAAAATGTATCAAGATAAAGCAACAAAAAATAAGTGAAAGGAGCTTATATATGAAAACGATTGGATTATTAGGTGGAATGAGTTGGGAATCAACACTGACCTACTACAAACTTATGAATAAGGAAGTCAAAGAAGTTTTAGGTGGATCACATTCAGCTAAAATTTTAATGTATTCTTTTGATTATTTCGAGTTAGAAAAACTACTTAATGAAAATAAGTTTGATGAAATATCGAAATTATTAGTTTCAAAAGCAAAATTATTAAAAGATGCTGGTGCAGATTTATTAGTGATTGGCGCGAATACCATGCATATATTCGCTAATGATATAAAAGAGCAAGTGGGTATCAATATTGTTCATATGATTGAAGAAACATGCTTACAGGCGAAAAAGACGAAGAGCAAGAAAGTTTTATTGCTAGGAACTAAATATACGATGGAACACAACATGTATCCCGATTTCTTTAAAAAACAAGGGATAGAAGTTGTGATTCCTAATGAAGATGAAAAAGAATATATTCATCAAGCAATCTATAATGAACTGATCTTAGGTATTTTGAGTCAAACGACAAAGCAGAAATTCATAGATATTATTAATGCTCACATCCAAAGAGGAGTAGATTCAGTCATCTTAGGATGTACAGAAATACCACTGCTTATTCAACAAGAGGATTTAAGTATTCGCGTTTTTAATACGACATTTATTCATGCAAAAGCTGCAGTTAAACATGCATTAACTCAATAAACAGATATAAGACAAAAGGAAAACACATGAAATCGAGTGAACTCAGACTCAAATTCCTAGAAAAATTTGATGTCGTTGGTATCATTGAAACAAAAACATATTTAAGTGAAGCCCGTAAAAGATATCATCATGTTTCTGATATTTCATATCAAACGATGGTTGTCTTAGGTCTTGCCTATCCCAAAAGAGATATAAGACATTCAACAAGCCACCTCGTGTCTTCTTTTTATACTTTTGGAAGTGACTATCATCAGGTTTTAAAAAATAGGATCAAAGATGTTATGGCTAACTTAGGATACAGCTACATGATGGCAGTAGATAATCATCCTCATGATGAAAGACTGGCAGCAGTTTTAGCTGGTATAGGTTATTTTGGCAAAAATCAATTGATTATTAATAAAGATTTTGGAACCTATATGTTTTTAGGTTTAGTTTTAATAGATGTAGAAATTGAAAATGAGTTTATTTTAGAAATTAGTGATGATTGTGGGTCCTGCACCAAATGCATCAAGGCTTGTCCAACAGGTGCGTTATCTGAAGGTGGGTATGATGTTAGTAAATGCATAAGCTATTATAACCAATCAAAAGAAATATTAACAGATGATCAAATAACGTCTAATCATCTACTTTTTGGATGTGACATTTGCCAAACCGTGTGTCCAAAAAACATAGATAAAGGAAATAAAGTTTATAAAGAATTTGAGTTATCAGGAAAAGAAATGGTTTCCATAGTCGATTTATTCATGATGTCTAATCAAGTATTTAATAAAACTTATAGTGATATGTCTTATCTATGGAAGGGTAAAACAATCTTAATGAGAAATGCACTGATGGTTATGTTAAAACAAAAAAACAAGAACCATCTTGATTTAATAGAAGACTCAATCCATAGAAATCTAGCTCCCTGGTATCAAGATACTGCGATTAGAGTTTTAGATAAACTTAAAACGATAAAGTAAAAAAGACCAATCATTTTAAATTTCAAAATGTTTGATCTTTTTTTTATTATTCGTATTCAGAAATAATACTCATTAATAATTCAGGGTAATCTGTGATGATGCCATCCGCACCTTGTTTAATTAGAAATCTCATTTCATCTGGGTCATTAATCGTCCAATAGTGCATAGCCATATTGTGTTGATGAAGGGTTTTAATTAATAACTTCGTATCCAGGTTCAAAGTGTTAATGAAAGGTAATTGATAAGATGTAGGAACTTGGACAGCTGTATAAAGCGGTTTTTTACTAAAAAGACTGGTCAAGGTATAAATAGAGATGACATAAGATTGTGCAGATCCATAACTTGTTGAAACATAAAGGTCAGGGTATGTTTCAATTAAATAATCACTGATGTCATCAAATGCCACAGCTACTAAAACATAATCTGTTAAGTCGTAAGTAGCTATCAAGTCATAAAGAGCATCAGCAGTTTCTATTCTTGGAGCATCAGCATCAGCTTTAATTTCAATGTTATATAAAATGTTATTTCCAAAAGCAATAAAAACTTCCTCTAAAGTTGGGAGATAGACTTTTTCTTCAATCCAGGCTTCTTGTGTCATCCCTTGATAAAGATATGTCCCATCGGTTTCTTGGTAATTATAACCAAAATTACAAACTGGATAAAGATCAGCATAATTTTCTTTCCAAACAACAGTATCACAATTGCTGTGTTTTCTTGTGTTACCTGTATTATTTTCACCATGAAGAAGAACTAGGATATTATCTTTAGTCAATTGAACATCCATCTCTAAAACATCAACACCTAAATCAAATGCATATTGATAAGCTTTCATTGTATTATCAGGATAGACGCCCTTGCCACCAGCATGCGCCATGACTAATGGCGTTGTTTTAGAGATGAAAGGATTTGTTTTTTGGAATTTAGGTTTAGGAGCTAAGATTAGCCCACCAGATATAATAAATAAGATAAGGATGATGACGATGAGTCTTCTCAAGAATTTCATGAAGATCCCCCTTAGTTGATTTTTTTAATTTTATCATATAAATGAAGAAAATGTGTTGAATTGCAATATTCTTAGCAAATATTATAAAAATGATATAATAATTTTGAAGGAAGTGGTTAAAATGCCAAAAAGTAAAATCGTTATCGTGGGAACAGGAATGGTGGGCATGAGTTATGCTTATTCATTATTAAACCAAGGAACAGTTGAAGAATTAGTCTTAATCGACATTGATAAAAATAGAGCTGAAGGTGAAGCAATGGATTTAAATCATGGCATGGCTTTCGCACCTAGAAAAATGAACATATATGCTGGAACCTATGAAGATTGTAAGGATGCTGATTTAGTTGTGATCACAGCTGGTGTGAGTCAAAAAGAAGGCGAAACCAGAATTGATTTGTTAAACCGAAATGCCAAGATTATGAAGTTAGTCGTCGGTGATATCATGAAAAGTGGGTTCGATGGCATCATTATGGTTGCGTCCAACCCAGTTGATATTCTTGCCTATGTTGCCAAAAAAGCATCAGGTCTACCCTCAGGCAAAGTTATTGGAAGTGGAACTTCTTTAGATACAGCAAGACTACGCTATGAGATTTCTAAGAAAATAGGAATTTCAGTATCAAACATTCATGCCTATATTTTAGGAGAACATGGAGATAGTGAATTTGTTTGTTGGTCTAATGCCTATATTGGCGTTAAACCAATGCTTGATGTTATTGAATCAATGAAAGAAATTGAATTTGAAGATTTAAAACATATCCATCAAAGCGTGAAACAAGCAGCTTATGAAATCATAAAAAGAAAAAAAGCAACCTATTATGGTATTGGGATGACATTAGAAAGCATTACCAGTGCGATTATTAACAATGAAAATAGAATTGTGCCTATATCAGTTTATAATGATGGTGTTTATGATATTGAAAAAGATTTATATATTGGCTTGCCAGCGGTGTTAAACAGAGATGGTGTTCATCATGTTGTCAGTCTAAAATTAGATGAAGTAGAAACAAAACAATTAAAAGAGTCTGCGAAAATACTTAAAGATATCTTAAATCAAATGGATTTTTAATCGCTAATCATATAAACTATACTTTGAATGGAGGGATATCATGAAAATCGAACATATAGGGATGTTTGTCAGTGACTTAGAAAAAGCTAAACATTTCTTTATCACTTATTTTCAAGCAGTCTCAAATGAACTTTATTATAATTCAAAAACAGGACTAAAAACATATTTTTTAGCCTTTAATGAGGGTCCTCGTTTAGAGATTATGCATAGAGATGATTTAAAAAAACAATGTGAAAATCCTCATAAAGAAGGATATCATCATATCGCTTTTGAAATCAAGGATAAAGAAACACTTGATGCGCTCACTGATAAATTAAAAATTGATGGATATCAAATCATAAGTGGACCTAGAATCACAGGTGACGGGTATTATGAAAGCCTATTTTTATTCGACAATCATCACATAGAGTTAGTCCTAAAAAAATGAAATGAAAAGGATGCCATCTGGCATCCTATTTTTTTCTCAGTATATATTTTGTAATTGCTTGACAATGACAACTATTTTTGGACTTCTTTTCGCATATCAACCCAAGATCTGACAATCTTAAACCCTTCTTTTTCATATATATTTCTTGCAGGGTTATTTTCACCTGTAAAAAGTGTCATATAGTGTGCTCCAATATCTTTTAAGCTTTTGCATAGACCAGAAAACAAGACACTTCCTGCACCAAATCCCCTATAACCTGAATGAATGCCAATCCCAGTAAAATATCCACGCATGCTGGGCTGAACCTTTAGAGGGCCAGAAAAACCGATAATAAGACCCTTTTTTTCAGCGATAAGAACCGGATACATTTCATTTTTTATAGTCTCGTTTATTTCATTTTTCCATGCTTCACTTTTTAAATCGATAAAGAGTTCATCAAATCCATGGTGCTTGTTTTTATCAAAAAGAGTGATCTTTATTTCATTATCTTTTAAACGCTTGATCTTATCTAGGGTTTTATCGGTAAACTCATATTGACTAATATCTTTATAGTATGAGTTTTGATATGCAAAATCACTATATCCACAAGCTTTAAAAAAGAGGTAAGCATCTGATATGATATCAACACCAGGGGCATTTGGATGATCATGGTTATCTGTATTAGGGATAATCCACTCAAGATTAATTGGATTAAAGAAAACGATGTCTATTTTCTTTAAATTTGGATTTATTTCTAACAAACGATCTTCAAGTTTTTTAAGTAAAGAAGTAGCAATTCCTTGACGTTTATAATCATTAGAAACAACTATTGCGGTTATATATGCCGTATCTTTGTTAAACATATGAACTCCACTAGCAAAGCCATTAATTTGATCATCTTTCAAACTTAAATAAGTAATTGTTTCAAAGTCCGAATTGTGATTCATAAATTTTGTTTTAAAAGTAGTTTCATCAAGTCTTTTATACAAAAAATCTGGATTACTTAGACATTGGTTCCACAGAATAAGAGTTTCCTTAATATCTTTTTGGTTGATAAGTCGAATAGACATAATGCAAACCTCTCAATTTCATGATTTATAGTTTTATTATATCAAAATAATTTTTAATAAATATCATAACCCACATACAATCAATTTTTGGAACAATTTTTCGAATATTACCGATAAATTGCATCATTGAGTTTAAAAAGTATTAAGTTCTTGATATACTTAAAGTAAACATGGATATAAAAAAAATTAGCAAATGTGGAGGTTATATGAAAATCTTAAAAATACTGACTAAAGTTGTATTAGGAATCTTAGTAATCGCAATTGTTTTTGTAGGGACTTTGACCTTATTTGAGTACCGGCCAAAAGCGATTGTCGAAGTTAATGTAGAAAACAAGCAAAATAATTCAGTTTCTTTAAATGAAGTCTATCAAGCATTAACATTTAATATAGGTTATGCTGGACTGGGTAAAGATGAAGATTTTGTCATGGATGGTGGACAAAAAGGACGCCCAGATTCTAAAGAAGTTGTTGAAGACTACTTTACGGGTATTAAAACTTTATTAGATGAACATAAATCGGATTTCTATTTCTTACAAGAAGTTGATTTGAAATCAAGAAGGAGTTATAAAATCAATGAAGTTGAATCTATCCAAGAATCTTTAGGAGCTAATTATTCTAGTCAATTTGCATATAATTTCAAAGCTATATTTGTGCCATTTCCAGTTTCTTTAACTGACTATATCGGATATGTTGAAAGTGGGATACAAACTCTTTCATCTTATCGCGTCACAGCTAGTGAACGCCACCAATTTCCGGGTGCCTTTAGTTGGCCTTTAAGAGTTGCGAATTTAAAGCGTGCAATGATGGTTTCTTTTCTAGATATAGAAGGAAGTGACAAATTATTAGTCTTAGTCAACCTTCATATGTCAGCATATGATAGTGATGGTTCTTTAAGAGATCAAGAAATGGCTTATTTATCTTCATTTTTAGAAGAACATAAAGCTCTAGGTAATTATGTCATTGTTGGTGGAGATTTTAATCAAACTTTTCCTGAAGCTGATGGACTATTTCCAGTGAACTCAGATTTTTATGAAGCGTATACAATTGAAGATGATTTTATTCCAGATGGATATCGATTTGAAGTGGATTTAGAACATCCGACTTGTCGACTATTAAATCAACCATACGAAAAAAATTCAGAAAATACACAATACTATTTAATCGATGGATTTATCGTATCTGACAACATTGAATTAGTTAAAATTGATGAACAAGACACAGCAAAACCAATGACAATTAATCATGAGTTTTTATATAGTGATCATAATCCAGTCATGATTAAATTTAAACTTATTTAAAAATCGATCATAGAAACAAAAAAAGCAAATCTAAGTTTGCTTTTTTTGTTTTGGATAGAATAATTTAAACTGTTTTATGATGACATTTAGAGAATTTAATTGAATAAATTAGCCCAACAATCATAATGATTAGAAAAAAGATAACACCAAACTTTGCCTGCTGAGTAAATGCATATTCATAAGTTGCTACTGTATCAGTTAATGATAATCTCGTATAGATTGCAGATACTTGAGTTCCAAATGAAAACATCATGATAACTCCTAAAAAACCAAGTATAAATGCTGATAGGCTTAAAATAAATTTTTTCATGACTAACCTCCTTTTATTAATTATATATTACCTCTATTATAGCACTTAAACTATGAGATTTAAAAATTAGACATAAAACAGAAG
>CAYJDZ010000050.1:8028-9264 GCA_964368955.1 uncultured Mariniplasma sp. | reverse complement strand
CCTGAAAACCCAACAAGAGATGGATTATGGCAATTTGTTACTTGGAATGATGAAAATGGAAATCCTTTCGTCTTTACAGCACTTATTAAAAGAGATATCCAAATATATGCAGTTTGGGCTCGTTCAGGATATACAGTAACTTGGGATTTTAATTTTGTAGATGAACCAACGCCAATAGTGGTTGATGTCTTGCTAGGTAGTATTGCTCGTGAACCTCAAAAACCAAATCGTCAAGGCAACTGGGCAATTTCAGGTTGGTATCTTGATGAAGCTTGTACAATCCCATTCGCTTTAGCTTCTGAAATAACTGAAGACGTTGTACTTTATGCTAAATGGGCTTCTGGATTTGCATATCGACTTGATCTTAATTATATAGGATCGCCAAGCATACCAACACAAATACTTTCTGATGGATCAATGATTCCAACTCGGCCAACAAACCCTACACGCCCAGATTATACTTTTATGGGTTGGAGTACAGCTGCAACAACTAATCCAGATTTCAACAGTTTTGGAACTCCTATTACAAAAGATGTTATTCTCTATGCACAATGGGAGCATCTATATATTTTTGAAGCAGAGTATGTAAATTTAGCTGGTAAAAATGGTGCAGGTTGGTCAGGAGGAGCTGCAGGTACTGCGATGATAGCAAAAGATACAATTACTGAAAATCCAGAACTTGGTACAAATGCAAATGCTTCAAACGGATACTTCCTCAGTTACTTATATTCATTTGGACTTTTTATAGATTTTGAAATCACATCAGACCGAGATACGGAAGCAACATTGACACTTCGATTATCAGCTGAGCAAAAAGATCCATTTGTTCTTACAGACAGTGAGTATTTAATTACAATTAATAACAATAAGTTAAACTATGGCTCAATAACAATGCTTGGTGCATTTGCTGCACTTCAACAACAAAAACTACCTTTTGAAGATGTGGTCACGATAACGATTAATTTAAAGGAAGGATTAAACCTTATTCGATTTACAACAAACAATTTAAACTCTTTAGGGGGCACTATGGATTCAGCTGCACCACTAATTGACTGCATTAAACTTGAGACAATCGCAATCCTTTCATGGAATCCAGTACTCGAAAACCTTGATTTATTTAATTAATAAATTTTAAAAATAGGAGAAAAAAATGAATTTCTTTAAAAAATTACTAAAAAATAAACCAACTAAAATATGGGCAATAACAACATTGAGTACATTTACAGTCATTATTAT
>CAYJDZ010000050.1:1896-7928 GCA_964368955.1 uncultured Mariniplasma sp. | reverse complement strand
TCATATACAAATGAAGTTAAGGATAGTTATTCAGAATACAAAGATGCTGCCATTATAGTTATTACACGTATCGGTGGTGAAGGATGGGACCTACCGCGCTCAATGGCAGCCGGTTATGGGATTAACGATACTGCACATTATCTACAACTTGATGTGAATGAACGTGATCTTTTAAAATCAGTTGCGAATGCTGGATTTACTCGTATAGTAATCCTATTAAATAGTAATAATCCCCTTGAACTTGGTTTTTTAGATGATCCTACGCATTATGCATATGATGCTCGTATTAATGGTTGTCTTTGGATTGGAACTCCAGGTGATTCTGGCATCCTTGCTTTAGGAAGAATACTTTCAGGTGAAGTTTCACCTTCCGGACGTACGGTTGATACGTATTCACGTAATTTCCAAAACGATCCAACATTTATGAATTTTGGGAATAATAGTTTATCAGGTGGTGTAGTTATACCTGTAGATCACGGAAACTATTATAGTTCTAATGGTTCAACAACTAAACATAACTATACATTTGTTGATTACGAAGAAGGTATATATGTTGGTTATAAATATTATGAAACACGGGGCATGTTAGATCCAAATTGGTTTAAAGAGAGCGTTGTTTATCCATTTGGATACGGTTTATCCTATGCTACATTCACACAAGAATTGGTTGGTGCACCACAAGGTTCAACTGTTCAAAAAAATGAAACCATCAATTTTAAAGTAAGAGTTAAAAACACATCAACAGAATATGCTGGTAAAGAAGTAGTTCAAATTTACGTAACTGCTCCATACACAAATGGTGGTATCGAAAAATCTTATGTCACTCTTGCTGGATTTGTCAAAACAGATGTTATCCAACCAGGTAAGACACAAACGATGGATATTGCAATCAATCCTTATGATTTTGCATCATATGACGAAGTCACGAATCAATGTTTCATGCTTGAAGGTGGCTCATATGAAATTAAACTTCAAAGTGACTCACATACTCTCATCGATAGCTTTACAGTTAGCGTACCAAATCAAGGTATTTTATGGAAAGAGGGCGTAAAAGGAGAAGTTGCTAATCGTTATGATGATATTGCTGATGAACTAGGAACACTTTTGTCAAGAAGCAATTGGCTAACAACTTACCCAGCACCACGTACTGCAGAAGAAATTATTCTTGATTCTAATACGAAAGCTGCTCTTGATAGTCGTTCTTCAGGTAATCCTTTGTTTGTTGCAGATGAAAACTATCCAACATTCGGAAAAACTGGAGATCTAAAATATTATGATTTATTTGGAAAAGACTACAACGACCCACTATGGGATCAACTACTTGATCAGTTAACAACTGATGAAATGATTCGTTTAATTACGGACGGTCAATTTAAGACTTTAGACATCCCATCGATTAGTTTACCAGAAACCATTAATGCAGATGGACCGTTTGGATTTGTTAACTTTATGGGAATTAATGATCCATATGATTTTGCAGCTTGTGCGTATTATCCAAGTGAGGTTGTTATAGCGTCAACCTGGAATACTGAGTTAGCAGAAGATTTTGGTAAAGCAATAGGCAATGAAGCATTGTTTGGCAACGAAAAGGGTGATGGTATACCTTATTCAGGCTGGTATGCTCCTGGTGTTAATATTCATCGGTCACCATTTGGAGGACGTTTAGGTGAATATTATTCAGAAGATAGCTTCTTAACAGGTAAAATGGCTGCCAGTCAAGCAAGTGGTGCTAGTAGTAAAGGCTTAATTGTTATTGTTAAACATTTAGCGGTTAACGAGCAAGAGACAGACCGTAATGGTGTAGCAACTTGGCTTACTGAACAAACACTACGAGAAATATATTTAAAACCTTTTGAGATTGTTTTTAAAGAAGGTGGAACGCATGCAGCAATGTCAGCGTTTAACAGAATAGGCACTAAATGGGTTGGAGGAGACTACCGTCTATTAACCGAAATTCTTCGTAATGAATGGGGCTTTGAAGGCTTTATCATTAGTGATTTTAACAATAATAATGAATATGCAAATGCTGGCCAAATGGTTTATGCAGGCGGCGACTTACATCTATTTACAGTAAATTCAAAATGGTGGAATCCAGACACTTCTAATGCAACTGATATGACTATGTTACGTACATCAACGAAAAACATTCTCTTTGCAGTAGCAAATTCAAACATTACAAATGTCGATGTTGTTGGCTATCGCCTACCAGCATGGCAAGAATTGATGATTGCTGTTGATATAACAATCTTCATTACCTTCTTGAGTTGGGGTGCTTTGGTTATATATCGGATGCAGAAAAAAAGATAGAATTTAACGATAATTATATGTTAGCGTGATTTAGTCTTTAAAACTTTCTATCACACAGTTTAGTGGAGGTATCCAAAATGTTTCGTTGGGCAGTTTGTGGTTTAGGAAAAATATCACACCGCTGGGTTAGAGTTGCGAATAATATTTCAGGTATGAAAGTTGTCGCAGCGGTATCATCATCCAAAGAGAGAGCAGAGAGTTATAAAAAAAAGTATGAAATGGAATACGCTCTCACCTATGAAGAGATGGCTAAAAATCCTTCTATAGTTGATGCAGTTTATGTATCTACAAATATGAGTGACCATGAACGCATTGTCAATATGTTCTTAAGTGCTGGAATCCCAGTACTTTGTGAAAAATCTTTTGCACTTAACGTAAAACAAGCTAAAAGCATGATTGATTGCGCACATAAAAACAATGTTATATTAATGGAGGCAATGTGGTGTCGTGTCTTACCTGCAAGTCGTTATGTCGAACAAATGATTATCGAAAAACGATATGGAGAAATACTTAAGACTACAGGAAATTTCAAAGCAGGTTGGGGCCACGGACCAAAATCACGAGTATGGCGTCATGATGTTGGTGGTGGTAGTGTACTTGATCTGGCTGTATATCTAGTTCATTACACTTTAATGTTACTAGGAAAACCAGAAAAAGTTATAGCTACAGGTAAAGTTATTAATGGAGTCGATCGTTATTGCGATATTAGATTTGAATATGCTCATCAAGTCAAATGTGATTTACATTCTTCATTAGAATTTCCAAAGCTTAAAGAGGCATACAAGATTTATTGTGAAAAAGGAACGATTATTATTCCATCATTTTATGGAGCTAAGAAAGTCATTGAAAAGCCTATGAATGGTCATAAAAAAGTAACGAAATTTCCAAATGTTGATGGATTTTCATATGAAATCAAACATTTCTCGGAACTCGTAAATGCTGATAAGAAGGGAAGTGATATTATACCGCTTTCTCTTACATTAGAAGTTATGGAAATCCTTCAAGAGATCAATCGCCAGATTGGTGTTGTATTTTAACAGTACGTTGTATTAGATAGTGAATTAAAAAAAGAATTTGATTCATATAAATATCAATAAATTCATGTCGATTTAAGTGATATGCGAGTTCAAATATTCTTAAAACAGTTGTATTAACTTATGGTAAAAATGGGTTGATCTTTCCCTCAAAAAAAGAAAAAAGCTAAAAGGAGAAATTTATGAATAAAACAAAAAGTTTTATTAAAAAGTATGCGCGCTACATGAGATTGATTTTAATCGCAATACTTTTACCACTTCTGACAGTTACAACGTATGCTTTCGTTGAGTCAGAGTTCACTTCACTTGAAGATTTGCAAGCGAAAGCTCGTGCTCTTAATGCTGAAGTTACTGCAGATAGTGTGACATTGCTGAAGAACATTGGTAATTCATTGCCACTTGCTGAAGGTAATAGAGTGACAGTATTTGGTGTTTTTTCAGACCAAAATGGATCTTCATCCAACACTGGATTCGCTTTTGGTGGGCAAGGATCTGGACAAGGTACTGACCCACTGGGTTATGTAAGCTTACATACAGGTTTGGAAGAAGCAGGTATTGTTGTTAACCCAACAGTTAAAGCATATTATGCTGAATCTGCACATGGTGGCGTTGCTTACTCAAGAGCAGCAACTGTTCCTAACCAAGCGACTGATACAGCTCTTCGTGGACAATCAACTGGATGGACACCACGTAATAACTCATATTCCGTAGGTGAAGAAGTTCCAGATGGCGTTGATGGCAATGGTAACTTAGAAACAGTTAAAACATCTTTTAATTCCTATAATGATGCAGCTGTAATTGTTATCCGCCGTACGGGTACTGAAGGTGGAGAATATTCACTATTTAACACTCCTGGTCATACAAATCCACTTGATCATTATTATCAACCAGATGATAATGAATTAGCTCTTATTGACTATGCAGACAGATATTTTGACAATGTCATTGTTTTAATTAACTCTGCAAACGCAATGGAACTTACAAGTATCGAAGATAATAGTAAAGTTGACGCAATTTTATGGATTGGTTACCCAGGTGGCTCTGGTAATATTGGTGTTGGTAAAGTTATTGCAGGAGAAATTTCTCCATCAGGCCGTACAGCTGATTTATATAGTGCAGATTTCAAGACTGACCCTATTTGGCAAAACTTTGCGGGTAACGTTCAAAATCATTTAAAAGTTGAAGAACGTGAAATGATTGACCAAGTTGGAACAAACAACTGGGTTAAACGTACAATGTTAGTCGCTGTAACTCAAGAAGATCCATGGACTTTCAACAATCAAGGTGTTGTTACACTTAAAAACCCTGAAACATTAAAAGACATTGTCCCAACCGATGGAACTAACGGCACAATGGGATATCGTGGTCGTCCAGTTGTAGAACAATACTCTCGTATTACGGATATGAATGGTACTCTTAATATGCCTCAAGCAGTAAGCTATTCAGCAAACTCTGCTATGTCAAGTCTTTTAGACTATGAAGAAGGTATATATTTGGGATATCGTTTTTATGAAACTGCTTTTCATGAAGGCTATTTTGATGGCATTGGCTCAGTAGAAGGTGGTAGATTTGAACGCGAAGATGCTGGTTATTATAACCGTACAGATGGTGTATTATACCCATTTGGTTATGGACTATCATATTCTTCATTCAGTCAAGAAATTGTTAACGCATCAGCTTTTGATGGATTGGCACTTAATACTTCTGATGGCGCATCAATGGAAGTTAAAGTTAAAGTTACTAATAATGGCTCAATGGCTGGTAAAGAAGCTGTTCAATTATACTTAACTGCACCTTACACACCAGGCGGAATAGAAAAAGCTTATGTATCACTAATTGCATTTGGTAAAACAGGACTTATTAAACCTGGCAAATCAGAAGTAATTACGCTTTCATTTACAGTTCAAGATCTTGCATCTTTTGACTGGAATGACGCTAACAAAGATAACCATAAAGGTTATGAACTAGAACCAGGTAGTTATGTTTTCAGATTACAAGAAAACTCTCATGAAGAAATAGAAAATTTCACAATGACTCTTGCTGAAATGAAACATTATGATAAAGACGCTGTTACTGGCGCAGATATTAAACCTTTATTCTCACCAGAAGACGGTGCATGGGACGGAACTCGTGATGATGCAGATTATTATTCAACATTCCGTAACGAGTTTGTGTCACCAGAAAGTACAATGGTACTAATGAGTCGTGCAAATTTTGCAGGAACATTCCCAAATCCACCTACTGTTGACGATTTAAAATTCTCTGATGCAGCAATTCAAATTATGGATGGTCAAGCAGCATACACTGCGTTTAACGACCTCACAACTGATCCATGGTACATGGCTAAAGAAGATGTTCCTGAACTATGGACTCAAGCTTCCGCTGCTGATGTAGCTGCTCGCGTAAACGGTAAAACAGCAGTTCAACTTTGGGAAATGCTTGAAGTACCTTATGCTGATGTTAGATGGGATGAATTTATAAACCAACTAACTTGGGCAGAAATGCAAACACTAATCAATAACTCTGCACAAAACCCAGTAGATTCTATTGGACGTCCAAAATCAGCAAACGCTGATGGTCCTGGTGCGTTCCCTAATAGCCAAAATGGTGGTTCTGGTGGTGGAATTGGTACTCACTGGTGTGCTGCTGCTAACATCGCTGCTACATTTGATGTTACATATGCTGAAAGAG
>CAYJDZ010000050.1:0-1796 GCA_964368955.1 uncultured Mariniplasma sp. | reverse complement strand
TGGTGTGCTGCTGCTAACATCGCTGCTACATTTGATGTTACATATGCTGAAAGAGTCGGTATCATGGAAGGCGAACATTCACTTTGGAATGGTGCCCAAGGATGGTATGGACCTGGTCTTCAAATGCATAGAGCTCCAAACGGTGGTAGAAACTTTGAGTATTTCTCTCAAGATCCACTACTAACTGGGTTGATGGGTGCTTACCAAGTAAAAGGTGCAACTTCAACTGGCACAATCGTTTATATGAAGCATTTATTCTTAAACGAACAAGAAACTTCTCGTTATTCATTACATACTTTTGCTGATGAACAAACAGCGCGTGAAATTTATATCCGTGCATTTGAATGGGCAATCAAATTTGGGAATGCAAACTCAACAATGAGTTCATACCCAAGTTCAGGTTTAGTTCATCCAACAGCAAACTATTACTTATATGAAAAATTACTATATGACGAATGGGGATTTACTGGCTATTCAATTACTGACTATTTCAACAACGATAACACACTTACAACAGCAGACATGTCAGCACGTACAAACCAAGTTCCATTAAACTCATGGCAAACTAACTTTGGACGTAACATGGATGGTGTTTGGGATGAAGAAAAAAATGTTTTAGTAGTTACGATGCCTAACATCACAAGTGGATATAATCCACAAGATGTCAACGGCCAAGCATCTCGCGCTTATAAAGATGCTCTTACAGGATCACCAGCAGCTAAAATCTATACTTCAGATGAATTAGCATTAGAAGATGGATTTGTTCCAGTTGCTGCAGGAGATGTTTTAGAAGCATACACTCAATGGGCTGCTTATCGAAATCTAATTCATAGAATACTTTATACAACTGTAAACTCTAACGTTATGATGAATGGTTTAGTTGCATCTCCTTGGAGTAGTACTTCCGCTGTAACTCTTTACACACCATTAGGAAATGCAAGTTCAATTTCTGTAGCTGGTGATCAAGTACCTGACGGTCTTAGTGTTAGTTATGTATTAAAATCAGGAGTTCTACCTACAGGATTGACACTTAATGCTAATGGTAGCCTCACTGGTGTTGCTACAACTGAAGGCGTTTATACATTCGTAGTCGGTGGACACTTAACTGAAACTAACTGGGTCGGTATGGGTGGTGGAAATAACACCTATCAACTTTCTTTCACAGTAAGAGTTGAACCATATCTTACTTATAGTGGAGATACAGATTTAGCAGTAGGACAACCGTTTACAGGAACATTTACTGTAAACCCACACTTTTTACCATTACCTACACTTACTGCTTCAAATAACACATTATGGGGTGCAGCATTTGCCGCATCACCTTCAAGTTCAACGAACCTTAACCACTCTGCAAATGCTCTTCCAACTGGCATTTCAATACAAGGACCAAATGCAGCTTCTGGATTTAATGATCCTGAAAGTCCAAATTATGGTAAGTTTACAATATCTGGCACACCTACCACACCTCTTGCAGGTAAAGTTGCTTATCTATACTTCGGTACAGGTAATAATGCTGCAGGAACAAACGTTCGTACTAGATATGCTACAATGACTATCAACTTCACGGTTGCTGGAAAATATGTTTTAGATTTAAATTATTTAGACAGCGTTGACCAAAACGTTTACTTTATTCCAGGTCAAAGCTTAGCTATTTCAAATCCTTCTTTAGTAGATTTTGTATTTGGAGGATGGTACACTGATGAACTATGTACTGTAAAAGCTCCTTTAGTAGCTGGAACAACTCCAACAACTACACTATATGCTCGTTGGATTGATATTACTGACACTGAAGCAGT
>CAYJDZ010000049.1:0-9429 GCA_964368955.1 uncultured Mariniplasma sp. | reverse complement strand
CAAACTTTTTTTATGAATAATAAAAATTAAGTTATAATGAAATTAATAAAACATATTGAATCGAGGGAATACTATGGATTTTTTGAATGTTTGGTGGGTTTATCTGATTGTATCTATTATTTTTATATACGTGCTTACTCAGAGTTTTGTTTTCTTACTTAAAGCAAGAAAAAGAGCTTTGGAATTAAACTTTACAAAAGAACAAATTAGGAAAACAATTACTTCGTCAATGATATTTTCGATTGCACCATCAATGGCTATTTTATTTGGACTCGTCATCCTTACAAAAATATTTGGACCCATGGTTGCAGGTTTAAGATTAGGAACACTAGGTGCTTTAACCTATGAACTTCCTGCAGCAACTAACGTCATTCAAGGCGTCTTCAACTTAAATATTGGAAGTGCCTTAATCACACCCGATATGATTGTTACAGCGTTATGGGTGATGACCTTAGGATGTATTCCGCCTTTACTAATCGTTCCTTTATTCTTAAAGAAGATTAGTAAAAAGTTTGATCAAATCAAAGAAAAAGATTCAAATTGGAAAAACATTATGATGGACGCCTTATTTATAGGTATGATTTCAGCTTTTGTTGGATTTGTTGTTGCACCGGTCACAAATGATGCTGGCGAAACTTATATTTCTTTTCTTGCTATATTAGTTTTAATCTCAAGTGCAGGTTTAATCATCATATTTGGATTCATTATGAAAAAGTATAAACAAGAATGGCTTAAAAATTATGCACTACCTTTATCGATGATCACATCGATGGCACTTGCTCTAATTTATGCTTTATTGGGGGTAAGATAAATGAAAAGAACATATCAAGACCAAATTCATTTTGAAGGTCGCATTTGGATGTTAGGTGCTTTATTTCTATTTATTTCTCTTCCACTATTCATTAGTATATTTACTGGCATTTGGCCAACTTTTAAAAACTTTTTGCCTGGATTCATTGCAACCGCAATGATTTTCTGGCCAGTTACATCAATTGAAGTTTTCACATTTTCTCCAATGCTAGGTTCTGGTAGTAGCTACCTTGCCTTTGTTACAGGTAATCTAACTTCTCTAAAAGTTCCTGCTGCATTAAATGCACAAGACGCATTAAATGTTGAAAAAGGAACAGATGAAGGCGATGTACTTGCAACCATAGCAGTTGCTACTTCTTCTATCGCAACCACTTTAATCATTATATTAGGTATTATTCTAATTATTCCACTTGCTCCTATTTTAGAATCTGATGTTTTAAAACCTGCTTTTGATAATGTGATCCCTGCATTATTTGGTGCTATTGGTATCGTTTATATCTCTAAGAGATTTAAAGTTGCAATCGTACCGCTTATCTTTATGATTGCATTTTTCTTAATCGTGCCCGGAAGCGGTGGATTAGTAGGAATCATGGTCCCTGTTGGCGTAGTGATTTCATTGGTAGTTTCGAGAATTCTTTATAAGAAGGGAATGATCAAATAATGATGGAAGTGATTTATACTTTAATTGGTTTGTTTGTATTGCTTCTTGTTATTGTTTTAGTAAAAACTATAAAATTCAAACCTATTTTATATCCTGAAATGAAAAAGAAGTATGAGATAGATGAAATCCATGTTTTAGAATCATTATCACAAAAAATTAAGATTCCGACTATCTCTTATCTAGATTCTAAAAGAATCGATAAAAAAGCTTTTCTAGATTTTAAACAACACTTAAAAGATAGATATCCTTTAATCAATGAAACAGCAACCTACAAGGAAATTGGAACTGGTGTTTTATATCATATAAAGGGTGAGAAACAAGATGAACCCACAGTTTTAATGGCTCATTTTGATGTCGTTCCAGTTGAAGGAAACTGGACATTTGAGCCGTTTTGCGGCGATATTGATCAAAGCCACATCTATGGTAGAGGGACTCTAGATACAAAGTCTAGTTTAAATGCTGTGATGGAAGCTTTAGAGTATAGTTTATCTAAGGGAAAAATCTTTAAAAACGATTTATACATCTCTTTTTCAGGTGATGAAGAAACCTATGGTCAAACTCAACATTTGATGGTTGAACACTTTAAAAAAGAAGACATTAAGCCTTATATGGTATTAGATGAAGGTGGCGCAATTGTTTCTAATATGTTTCCTGGTGTAAAAGAAAAAGTGGCTGTTGTCGGTATTGCTGAAAAAGGATTTATGAATTTAAAAATAACAGCTTATTCTAAAGGTGGCCACTCATCAACACCACCAAAAGATACAGCTTTAACGCTATTATCAAAAGCAGTTATTAAGTTAAATAAATCAAAGACCTTTAAATTAAAAATAACAAAACCTGTTAGAATACTATTTGATACACTAGCACCTCGTTCTAAAAGTTTTATGATCAAAGTGTTGTTTGCAAATTTGTGGCTTTTTAGCCCTATTGTTAAACTAATTGCAAAACTGTCTGGTGGAGAATTATTATCCATGTTTAAAACCACTCAAGCATTTACAACATCTAAAGCCAGTGATGCACTTAATGTTTTGCCTACAGAAGCATCGGTTGGAATCAATTACCGACTAAGACCTTTAGAGAGTTCTGAAACAGTGATTAAAAAGATAAAAAAAGTGATCAAAAACGATGAGATTAAAGTTGAAGTGATTTCTGTTTGTGAAGCTAGTACTACTTCTGTGATTGATGATGCATTTGCATTTGTTAGACAATCTATTAAGCAAACTTGGCCAGAAGTGATTGTAACACCTTACCTGATGGTCGCAACCTCTGATTCTAGACACTATCATGAGATATGTGAGAGAGTGTATAAGTTTTCTCCAATGGATGTTTCTAAAGCTGATTTGAAATTGATTCATGGTGAGGATGAAAAGATTAGTCGAGAAAACGTGATTAATGGGACAAACTTTTATATCAACCTAATTGAAAAATTATAAACTGCTATTATTCTATTCTATAAACATAAAAGGGACTATATTCAATGAAGCGTAATCAACTTCATTTTGGTATAAGTCCCTTTTTTTATTTTCTAGCAATAAACTTTAAATATCAGTTTTTTGAGTTCTAAGGATTATTTTATTCATGTCTTCCATGAAGTCACTTCTTTAAATATGACATTTTAACTAGTTTGTAGGTAACATCCATTTCGAATAAAGGATCATGTCTTTAATAATTGGATCATTTATATTAAAAGGTTGAGTTCCATCTACATCCAAAAACCAACCACCAAATACATAACCATCTAATTGCGAACCTGCAGGATCTGGGTCGACTGGTAATGTGATTAATTGACCAGATTCTACAAGTTTATAAGAATAGACATCAAATACAAACATAAATGTAACTTCATATCCGAATTTGATTGTGGTTATCGCAACCTCAGTCTTGTTACCAGCTTTATCTGTTACATTAACTGCCCATCCTGTTTCAGTCATTAAATCATCAAGGTTAACTGGGTTTTGATTTTTAGTTATATGGGTAATATCAGTTGGGATGATACCATCAACGTTATCAATAAATCTTATTATTTCAAGCATATCTTTTACACTTGTATTAAATGGCACAATCAGTTGAGTCACAGTTTCGCCATGCTTGTATACTACTTTTCCCCCAATAAACTCAACTTTAGGTCCATAGATGTCAACAAATTCAACTTTTATTTCTAATCTACTATTTATTGTAAAAATACTAGTCTCATATGCAAATTCTAAAACATCATCTCTACGTAGCGTTTTTGACTCTACGATGTCAGTCATTGTCCAATGAATAGCATTTGAGACTCTTAAATAATCATCATTGATAACTTTTGCGAAAAAGATGACAAACTGATAGTCTCCCGTCTCTAGATCAGTTGGGATATTAATAGTTAGATTCCCATTAAATGTTAGATTTTGACCTATAAATATTTGAGGTGCTTCATGTGCAATTTCAATTAACTTCCCACCCACTTGAAGTGCGTAATAAAGACTATAAGATGCATTGGTTTGAAGCAAAGGTGATTTATTAAGGGTTGCTTTTAAATCGTTAGTTACTATTTTTGAGTTTTCCATCTTGAGTGAACCACTAACATTTGATGCTGTATCAATTAATGTTATCTTGTTTAAATCATTTTTAGAGGGCATTTGATAAATAGAAATCTCGCTATAAGCTTTTTCCATAGCAACTATTTCTGCTCTAATATCTAAATAGGATTTAATAAATGCTTCTGTATCCATTAACGTTTTAAAATCTTCGTATGTGTTTTTTGGCCCCCCCATAACATCGTTAATTATTGAAACTTTACTTCCTATTCTTTCATAATTTTCATAGATATATTCTAACTCTTTAAAAAGAAGTTCTGTACTGCCATATTTATAACTTAATCCTACCTCATCCAGATAAACAGTTATTCTTTCTACAAGTTCTTTTATAGAGTCTGCTTTTACGCTAAGATTCGCGATACCTAAATAATTATAGTAATTGTCATATTTCCTTGTCCCTTCGGTAGCGATTCCAATTTCTAAATCTATAAGTGTGACATCACCAATGGGTTGATCTTTTTGAGTATAAAAACTGCCTTTAGAAGTTTTAAATCCCTTTGAAAGTCCTGTTTTTGTTAGATCAATATTGTACCAATCTGGCATAATACTAGAGTTTTGCTCAATCAGCATTTGTTGAGTTTGCGGTGAATCTTGATTTTCCTTAATCATACCACCATCTTCTACAAGTAGCGCCTCTATCCCATTTAGTGCAGGCAAATAAAGATTAACACGATACGTTCCTGGTTCTGTGCTATAAAGTCCAAAAACATTACTTGAAGCATCTGGAGAATAAACAACTGTTTGAAGGGTGTCTATATAATATATTTCTTCATTTGTATAATCAAGACCAGTCATGATATCATACCAACCATATTCACCTGAAATCATTTTTGTATAATTCTCATAGTATTCAAAAATGCCTTGTTCATTTAAGTTTACACCTCTAAAAACGTGGTTATTCGAAGGTTCAAAGAATTCATTAAGGTAGATTGTATAATAATTAAAATCTCGCCCTGCAACTGAATTATAATAACCAAGTGCTCCATAAAATCCTGGCATTTGCGGTGTTGTATAATATTGGTTAATCCAACTTTCAATAACTTCTTCTCCTTGTTCATTGTAATAGACAAATATCTTTTCATAAGAAACCAATGAAGAAGGTTCATATTCCCATATGGTGTAGAGTTCTACTCTGTCTTTTTGTTCATCATAATGGAGTAAATATTTTTTATCGTATTCTTTAACCCAAGTGTCAACAACTGTTAAGTTTTCAACGGCCCAGTCAGCACTACCTTTTGCTTGTGCTGTAACTTGTATGTTGACTAGATAAAGATTATTTAAGGCATGATCACTAAATGAGTTAAGTGTTGAAGTGAGCACTTGATACCCATCTATCACAGCGGGCTTTTGGTACAGATTCTTATGGAAGAAAAATTCCTTCCAGTATGTATGTGGGTTATAATCTGTAGGATCTAGTTCATTTGTAGAATCACCTAGTGTTTTTTGATACATCACAGATGATAATGTTTGAATACTTGATTTTAAAGGAACATCATTATTGTTTGTAAATACAGAATCTAGATCAACTTCAAATTGTGCTTCTTCTAACCGTGTTAGGGATATAATTAATTCATCAGAATTCTCAATACCTGTCACAGTTGTGCCCACGTAATCATAGATAGCATGTAACTCTAGATTTGATTGCACATTTTGATAGTTTCCATCCCAACTTGCAAATACATAATCTTGAATAAAACCTAGAGATGGAGCGCTTGCGCTACCTCCACGAGGAACAGTTTGGGTTTTAATCATTTCTCCATAATAATTATAAAAAGTAACAACAAAAGTGACTTGTGACATTTCACCTAGATTGATCGTTTGTTGGTTAGATAAGGTAATAATCAATTGGTTTTGTGAATTAAATGCTGCTGAGATTATGGTTGCACTTGAACCGGCAGTAAATTGACTAACCCAAGTTTCATATGACTCTTCTAAGCCTAAAACATCAACTGCAAAATTATAGTAGGACATTAAACTATCTAATGTCTGACTATCAATCATTACAAGTGTTGCAGAAACTTTGTTATCTAAATAGGTAATCATGATTTGATGTGTACCCATATGATTTAATTTTTCTAAGTCAGCTGCGGATAACATATCATTAGTAACAGTAATAGCTTTTGTTGATCCATCTGAGTAAGTGACTATGAGGTTGAGATTAGAGATATCAAAGTTTTTGATATCTATGCTGCTAGATATCGACTGTGAATCAATTTCAACTGATGTAATCGTTAATTCTTTTGAACCACAACTCATTAAAATGAAAGACAAAAAAAGAACAAGAAAAACCAACTTCAACTTGTGCATAAATATACCTCTCCTAAACTGTTTTGGACAAAAAAATAAAAACGCAACAAAGGTATCTCTGGTTGCGTTTTGTATTTATCTGTTCTTTAATTTAATCATACTCTTAAAGTATAATTTTTACAATATAAAGATGAGGTTTTATAGGGTAAAATTCATAGTGTTTTTTATTGATATCACGGTTAATCTATATGAACTTTGAATGTTTAAAGCATTTATACTTATTGTTCATATTTCAACGAATTTGTTCCCTATTTAATTGTTTCTACAATCCTAGTGTATTCACGTAGAGCATACGTGCCGTCATGTGATTCTCCAACTAAGACACGTGACATATCTTCGGCCTTTGTAATCCTAACAATTCCAGCTTGAGCAAGTTTATCAGACAGAAAAACTTGATCAGCTTTATTTGTCATTAAACCTACAGTTTGAAGATGATTTTTGTGAGGTTTAAGGACTTTTACGATTTCATCTCTGGGAAGGTTTTTAACCCAAATATTTCTAAATAGCATCGAGAGTTCTAACTCATGATCATCTGATGTAATGACTGAAATACCAGAGGCATTAAAAATTGTTTTCTTATTTTGATGTTGTTCTAATTTTTGATTATAAATATTAATTGAGTTTTTTCCTCTCATGCCAATAGAAACAGGTTTATATTGTTTGTTAATATCTTGAAAAATATTAAAAACCCGATTTGCAAACCGATCAAGTTCTTCTCTTGAATTAGAATCTAAGAAAATACCTTGACAAGATGAGCACAATATTTGATTTGTTTTACATATATGATGTGAAAGACCAATTAAATCTTCATCCGAAGCATCAAGTGTAGCATATGCAAAAGAAAGTTTATGACCCCAAGCGATGATTTTCGTGTTTACTGATGCCATTTTTCTAGCGGCATCAACTGCAAAGTCTCCACCCCAAACAACAATACCATCTGCAAGGTTCGCAAATATTTTAAGTGTTTCTACCTCAGTTGATGGCACATCAAAGACATAGATATATTCTTTTATTTTGGGTTCAATTTGAATGAGCTCAAATAATAATTTGATTGATAATCCATTATCTCCACTAGGAAGTTTTAATATGTTAACATTTCCTGCAAGTAAACCCTCTACGACGGAATATGCTGGAAGTGCATCAACATTGCCAGCAGCAATATGGAAAAGAATTCCTAAAGGATATATTTTCCTTGAATTATTTTCATCTAAATCGGAGAGGTTCTTAAAGTCTTCACCAAGTTCGATTTTGCATTTTTTTTCTATTGCTTCTTTTTCAAACATAGTGATATATTGTTCAAATTGAACTATTGGAATATCAAGACTTTCTAATAGTGGGTGAATAATATGATTAAAGTCACCTTTTCTAACTTTTTTAGCTAGTACATCACATGCATGAATGACATCATCAGGTGTTATTTTTTCTGCTTTAGATATCGTTTCATAGCAATCATCTTTTAAAGTATTAATTAATTCTTTTTGTTTGAAATCTTCAAACACTTTTCCTTTATATAATATCATTGTTAATCCTCTCTCTTCAGCAGTTCTTCAGCTCCAGCCGCACATGTAACAATATCCTCTATACCTACGCGTCCAATGATTTCAAGCCATGGGGATTTTAATCCACACGCACAAGGTTCATCGTGCAATATACATAAATCATCTGTCATTACTGATAAGAGTGGAGTAGCATCAACCATTGGTGTTAATAGGTTAAGTAGTCCCATTTTCCCATTAGAAATAGGTTTTAGAGTGTCTGGATCTCTAACAATTATTCTTGAATAGATGGGTACATGAAAATGGTGTGATGAACAATCTGCATATAAAACAGGATGTTCAACAGCTCCAAAGAATTCGACACAATGCTTAGAATCAACACCTAAAACTTCTAAAACTAAATCATAGAATTCTTGTTTATCGACTGCTTCACTATAAAACTGTTTCCAACCTCCTCCAACGCTCACAAGTGAGCCTTTTGGAAGTTTAACTTTAATTCCTTCTGCCTTCATTTCTTTGAGTAAAAAGTAGGTATATGCTGGAAACCCTAAGGTACGAACTGGAGTTCTTCCTTTAGAGGCTTTAATTAGTTCTTTTTTTATATTTTCAAGATCAACTTCATACCCTGTTTTTGTCATTCGGATTGCATATGTTCTTTTTAGTGCTGGTGCCATTAAGGTAAAGCCATAAGCTGTTTTTGCAATACCCATCTGGTTTTTTTTATTGGGTTCATATCCAAAGATAATATATTTAGTTGGTTTGAGACTCCAAAGTTTATGATATCTACCTAAATGAATCATCATGTGTAGTCCACGCATTAAAGATTTAAAATTCATCCCTATTTCACTTTTAGTTCCCGATGTTCCTGAAGAGGTTGCTTTAATGAGCATTCTTTTTTTGGGCATCGAAAAAAGCTCATGATGCTTAAAATAGAGCGTTGGAATAAAGGGAAGTTTTATTAAATCATCAAATGTGTTAATTGACTTTGGATCAAATGCAGCATCATCTAAAATTCGTTTATAATCTGACGAGTGATTGTAGTGGAAAATCGCACTTTCTCTCATCGCAAGAACAAATAATTTATCTGTCTTTTCAAGATCATAGGGTTTTCTGTGTTTGAATAGTTTTCTAGCATATTTTGTTTTCATTTTGTCCCCACTTTATAAATTGTTTAGACATAGTTTAACATGGATATAGCCAGTTGTCACTTTCTATTTTGAAAATTAACAATATGAAGGCCTATATATATTAAAGATCTTTTGAAGCTTTTGGATATAATGCGTACTTATCCAACATATTTTGCTTTCATTTCATCTAGAAATAAAGGACCACCGTTTCCATCTTTATTTTGAATATAATCTTTAATTGATTCATTGATCATCTCAACTATTTGATTCTTATCTATTTCTCTTTCATATGCATCAATACTCATTAAAACCATGCTACCATAATCTTTTTTCTTAACAAAAATAGGCTCATGACTTTCCTCTACAAACTTTGACATGATTGTAGTGTTTTTTAATTTTCTAATTGATATTGTTTTTTGCATTCCATCACCTCAGTTTTCTATAACATAATT